>NZ_JBHVEU010000241.1:0-13904 GCF_042802075.1 Kitasatospora sp. NPDC057518 | reverse complement strand
GCCTGCTGCGGGCCATCAGCGAAGAGCTCAGCCGTCCCGTCCCGTCGGAGTGGAAGGACGCCATCACGGCGGTCCCGCGCCACCGTTTCCTCCCGGAGCGGATCTGGCTCTCCGACGACAGCGGCGACCTCGAACCGTGCGACATCCGCTCCGAGCCCGACCGCTGGTTCGCGGCCGCCTACGCCAACGCTCCGGTCGTCACCCAGGTCAATGACGGCGAGGAGCCGACCGACGGCTCCGACGCCTGGCCGTCGTCCTCGGCGTCCTCACCAGCGATGGTCGTGCGAATGCTCGAAGCACTCGATGTCCGCCCCGGCCAGACCGTCCTGGAGGTCGGCACCGGCACCGGCTGGAACGCGGCTCTGCTCGCGCACCGGGCCGGTCCCGGCCGTGTCGTCTCGATCGAGATCGACCCCGCGGTCACCTGGCGGGCCCACTCGTCCCTGAACGCGGCGGGCGTGGACGTGGAGGTCGTCTGCGGGGACGGAGCCCTTGGTTGGGCCCGGCGGCAGCCGTACGACCGGGTCGTCTCCACTTGCTCGGTCAGCCGGGTGCCGACGGCGTGGATCGAGCAGACCCGCCCCGGCGGCACCATCGTGACGCCGTGGGAGAGCCCGATGCTCTCCTGGGGACTGCTCACCCTCACCGTCGAAGGCGGGCGCGCGACCGGGCGGTTCAGCCCGGACGCCTCGTTCATGCTGATGCGCGGCCAGCGGATCGACCTGCGCATCTTCCGGGACATCGTCCGTGACGACCACGAACCCGAGGAGTCCACCACCCGGCTCTCACCGTGGCAGGTGAGCGGCGAGGACCTGGACGCGCGGTTCGCCCTCGGGCTGAAGCTCGGCGACGTGTGGACGGCCTGGCAGCACGAGCCGGATGCCGAAGGAGTGGCCTCCCGGCTCTGGGTGGCCACGACGGACGCGCGCTCGTGGGCCGCCGTCGACCACGACGGCCGGCAGGAGGACCGCTTCGCCGTCCGGCAGTACGGCCCGCGCCGCCTCTGGACCGAGATCGAGGACGCCCACGCCTGGTGGGAGAAGCAGAACCGGCCGGGCCCGGACCGGTTCGGGCTCCGTATCACCGGCGAGGAACAGCTCGTCTTCCTCGACGAGCCGACCGCCGCCGTCGGCCGGGTGCCGTAGCGCGCGACCGAGCCGGGGCGGCCGACAAGCCGCCCCGGCTGGTCGGGTGGCTACTCCCAGCGCCAGCCGTTGTTGTCCCGGCAGGTGAGAACACGGCCGTTGGCGTCGCTGCCGGTGTCGCCGTGGGCGCTGTTGGGGCAGATGCGACCCCGGACTATGCAGTTGCCCTTGGAATCCGTGGTGCAGGCTGACGCCTGGTGCTCCGAGGGTGCGGCGGGCTGCGGCGCGGGCGGGGCGTGCGTCGGAGCCGGGGCGGGCGGGGCGGCGGGAGCGGGAGCGGCGGGAGCCGGGGCGGCCGGGGCTGGGGGTGCTGCGGGAACGCTCGGCACCACGGGATCGGCCGGTGCGGTCGCGGTCGGGGAGGCCGGGGCCGGGGCCGGGGCCGGGTCCGCCGGGGCGGGCGCGGCGCCTCCCGGGCAGTCCTCCTCGTTCTTCACCACGGACAGCGTCACCGTCGTGTCCTTCGCCGAGGGTTCCCCGGCGGCCGGCTGCTGGGAGCAGACCTTCCAGTGGCTCGGCATGAGGACGGACCGCGTGTGGGACTCGCCCGCGTGGACGTCCTGGAACGTCACGGTCTTGGCGGCCCGGGCGTCCGGCTGCTGGAGGGCGTCCTTGGCCTTGTCCCCGTGCATTCCGACCACACTCGGGATCGGAATCGGCGTCGCCGCCGACGACGTTTCGTCGGCCGAGGCCTTGCACCCGGCCGCGAGGAGGGTGGCGGCCAGCGCGGCGGCGGCGAGGGCGGTCGCCCGCCTCCGGCGGGAGGGGCGCAGCGGTCGGGCTTCGTGGGTCTGGGCGGTCGTCGGCTGTATCACAGCAGGCACTTGGTCTTCCGGGTGAGCGGCGGGCATGGCGGGCGGAACTTCGAACGGGCAAAACTTTTCGAACGTACACCACCTCACTGGCGGAAGCCTGGGAATCCCTGCCGGGAATCCTTGATCGAAGCGTGATGTCGACCCCCTCCCCGGGGCCTCTCCCCGCCCGCCGGAAACGGCCCGTCCCGGCCTCCGGCGACAGCGTGGCCGCCCCCTCCACGCCCCCGAGGCACCCGTCCACACCAGAGCCAGAGTGCCCCCAACAGCCCACCACCCAGCGGCTTTTGCCGCGATCGCGCCCACCCCCCGAGCGTCCTACGCTCAGCCGTATGAACCGTACGATCCGCACCACCGAAGACGTCCTCGCCCTCCTCGACGGCTTCTTCCGGCCGGCCGAACCGTTCTGGGACCGGTTCTACGAGGACCGGTCCGCCGAGCGCCCGTTCTTCGCGCCGAAGCCGGACGAGAACCTGGTCTCCTACCTGGACCGCGGCCTGCTGCCGCCGGCCCCCGGCCGGGTGCTCGACCTGGGCTGCGGCACCGGCCGCAACGCGATCCACCTGGCCTCGCTCGGCTTCGAGGTGGACGCCGTCGACCTCTCCGCCACCGCCCTCGCCTGGGCCGAGGAGCGCGCCCGCGAGGCCGGCCCCGGAGCCCGCCCGCGCTTCCACCGGGCGAGCATCTTCGAGGCCCAACTCCCGTGCGACTCCTACGACCTGGTCTACGACTCCGGCTGCCTGCACCACCTGCCGCCGCACCGCCGGGTCGGCTACCTGGCCCTCCTGGACCGCGTCCTCGCCCCGGGCGGGCACTTCGCCGTCACCGCCTTCGCGGCCGGGGCGATGGGCTCCGAGCGGCCCGACGAGGAGCTCTACCGGCTCGGCTCGCTGGAGGGCGGGCTGGCCTACTCGCCGGCCGAACTGCGGTCGCTGTTCCGCGAGTTCGAGCCGCTGGAGATCCGCCCGATGGCGGCGCACGGCCCGGATTCCGAGGCCTTCGGCGTCCCCTTCCTCCTCACAGCACTCTTCCAGCGAACTGCCAGCCTCTAACCAGCCTCTCATCCTCCGCCCCTAGCCTCCGGCCCTATGAACGTCTCCCTGCTCGACGGCTGGTTCCCGTGGACGGTCCAGGCCGCGGCCCTCGCGCTGCTCCTGGCCACCGCCGCCCGACGGGAGCGGGCGTGGCTGCGGAGGCGGGGGCCGGTCGCGCTCGGGACGGCGCTGGCGCTCACCGCGGCCGGCGCCGTCGCCGTGCTGACGCTGGGCGGGATCACCGACCCGGTCCCGTTCGGGGTCTGGCTGTGGAGCGGGGTGGCGGTCGCGGCGCTGTGCGTGCTCGGCTTCGGCTGGAACGGCGCGCGGTGGTGGCGCCGGGCGCTGGTGGCACCGACCGTGCTGCTGGCGCTGTTCTGCGCGGCGAACAGCGTGAACATCGCCACCGGCTACTACCCGACGCTGGACGACGCGATCGGCGAGCTCGGCGGGCAGCCGCTGCCGGAGCAGATCACCCTGGACAAGCTGAAGTCGATCCACGGCCGGACGGGCACGGGCCGCATCGTCCAGGTCGACATACCGGACACCGCCAGCGGCTTCGCCCACCGCCAGGAGCTGGTCTACCTGCCGCCCGCCTGGTTCCGCAGCCAGACCCGGCCCAAGTTGCCCGTCCTGGAGATGATCGGCGGCGAGTTCGCGGCGCCCGACAACTGGATCCGCTCGGGCAACGCCGTGAAGACCGCCGACGCCTTCGCCGCCCGGCACAACGGCTTCGCCCCGATCCTGGTGTTCGTGGACGCCACCGGCGGCTTCCGGGTGGACACCGAGTGCGTGGACGGCCCGCACGGCCAGGCCGAGAGCCATCTGCTCAAGGACGTCCCGCCGTTCGTCCAGAGGACCTTCAACGCCGCCACCGACCCGCACAAGTGGGGCGTGGCCGGCTGGTCGATGGGCGGCACCTGCGCCGTCGACCTCACCGTCGAGCACCCGAACGTCTTCACCCACTTCGGCGACTTCTCCGGCGACAAGGGCCCGTCCACCGGCGACAAGGACCACACCGTCCAGGAGCTGTACGGGGGCGACGCCGCGGCCTGGGCCGCCCACGACCCGCTGACCGTGCTCGCCCACCACCCCAAGTACCAGGGCGTGTCCGGCTACTTCGCCCAGGGCGACGAGGAGCACGGCCAGATCGACTCCGCCAAGGCCCTGGAGGCGGCGGCCCGGAAGGACGGCATCCGCACCGTGAACGTGGTTGGCTCCGGCAGGCACACCTGGCAGACCGGCGCCGCGTCCTTCGCCCAGGCCCTCCCCTGGCTCGCCCAGCAGCTCGGCGTCCCGGGCACCCATGCGTAACGGCACCCACGCGTAACGGCACACCCGCACTACGGCAGGTGCTCTCCTCCCCGTTCGACGGCCGCCGCCCGTCGCGCGGTTCAGCTCCGGGTGTTGACATCGCGCACCCCTCCGCCGCCGGTCGCCGGGCCCGGCACACCCGCCCCCACCAGCCCGGATGTGCCGCACCCGGCCCGCGCGCGGTGCCGGTCGCGCGCCCCGGGGATCCCCCGCACGCCGTCCGCCGTCCGACCCCACCCGCCCCACAGGACTCACCAACCCCAAAGGGAATCCGGGCCTCCGGCCGGAACCCGGCTTTGCGAGCGGCCGTTCGGTGGCATAGGTTTCGACCGCCGCCGATGCGCCGCCACGACCCTGACCGCCCCTCATCTCCGAGGCGGGCGGCGGGCCGAGGAGCCGACGGCCCTAACGCACAGGGGGAGGCCCGCCATGCCGAGTGCCCGCGACCGCGCGTCGCGCGGGCGGCGAGGACGGACGGCCGGCGCCGCGTACCAGCGGCCCGCGGCCGACCCCGCCCTTCGCCCCCAACGGCAGGGCGGTGCGCGGCCGACCCCGTTCCACGCCACCGGACACCCGAGGAACAGTCAGTTGCGCACCACCAGAGTCGTCACCGCCACCGCCGCCGCCCTCGTCTGCCTGGGCGCGCTCAGCGCCTGCGGGCCCGACAACGGGGACGGCGGCCAGACCGCCCTCCCCGCCGCGGCCCCCACGCCCAGCACCAACCCCACCAAGCCCGCCGGCTCCGACAAGGGCATTCCGGACAAGGCCTGGATGGACACCAAGAACATCCCGATGGACGAGAGTTACCACTACACGCCGCTGGCGGCCAACGCCAAGCAGGTCTCCGGGCCGGTCCAGTTCAAGGGCCTGGAGCTGTGCCGCGCCGCGATCGCCAAGGACGACGAGCCGCTGTTCACGGGCACCGCCGCCGCGAAGTCCGAGGTCGGCTTCGGCGGGGACCGCTGGGCGGCCCAGCAGACCCTGCTGTTCCACGGCGACCCGGTCCACAGCAGCGCCGCCAAGCAGTCCACCAACATGGCCGAGGCCCGGCTGGCGGAGGCGCTCAAGTCCTGTGCCAAGACCGCTCCCGGCGCCACCGTGAAGGTCGAAAGCGCCCCGGACGCGCCGTACTTCGCCGCCGTCCTGACCGTCCCGCAGGCCGACGGCGGCACCGTCACCCTGCACGAGTACGTGGTCGGCGACGGCGGTACGGTCAGCGAGCTGGCCGTCTGGGCCACCACCAAGGCCGGTGCCCAGCCCAAGGACGCCTGGAAGGCCCCCGAGGACAAGGCCGTCGGCACCGGCATGACGGCGGCGATGTGCGAGGCGCTCCCCGGCTGCGACGGGCGCTGACGTCCGGCGCGCGCCCGGTCCGCCCGTCCCCTCCCGAGGACCGGGACGGGGGCGGACGGACCGGGCGGCCCGATCAGATCAGGCCCGGGCTCACAGCCCCAGGACGCTGAGCGCGGTGGTCCAGTCCTTCGCGATCGCGGCGCGCGCGTCGTCGAGGCCGGCCCGGCCGCCGCAGACCGCGTTCTTGAGCTTGGTCTCGACGGAGTCCTTGCTCTGCGCCGGCTGGCTGCCGTAGCGCGGCTCGGGCCACAGGTTGGCCGGGTCGCGCGGGGCGCCGCCGAGCTCCAGCGGGACGAGGTGGTCCTCCTCGTAGTCCGCCGTGCTGGTGTCCGCGTAGCCGTAGGCCGCGATCTGCTGCACCTTCAGCGCGTTGGTGTAGCTGGTCGGCGGGCGGACGGTGGCGGTCCAGCCGGAGACGCAGATGGTCTGGCCGATGGTCGCCTGGGTGACGTCCGGGTTGTACGCACCGGGGGTGCAGGACGGGTCGGGCAGCGGCAGGTACGCCTGCGAACAACTCGCCGCGAGCGTACGGGCCTTCTGAGCGGTGCCGTGGGCCGGGGCGGCGGCCTGCGCGGTGCCGGCGGCGAGCCCGGCGGCGGCGAGGGCGGCCGCCGAGGCGGTGACGGTGAGACGGTGACGGAGCATCATGGGGGAAGCACTCCTGGTCCGGCCCGGCCTCTCGCCGGGCGACTGTGCTCATGACAGCACCACCCGGCCGACCACCGTCAGATCCGTGACGTGAACGCCTGGTGACCGCGTCTCCACAACCGCGCCCCGACGAGCGCCCCGCGCGAGGACCCCGCGCGAGCGCCCCGCCCCCGTCTCCCGGCCCCCGGCCCCCGGCCCGTGCGGTCAGCCCCGCAGGACCGCCAGCTCGACCTCCCGGCCGGCCAGGCCGTCGGGCGCCGGCAGCGTCACCCCGGAGGGCTCGAAGCCGGCCTTCCGGTACATCGCCTCGGCCCGGGGGTTGTCCTCGTGGACGAACAGCCGCACCCGCTCGATCCTGGGCCCGGTGAGCGACCACGCCCACTCCTGGAGGGTCCGGATCAGGTCGAGCGCCAGCCCGGTGCCCCGCGCCTCCGCGCGGACGAACACCCCGACCACGTGCACCTGGTCGACCTCGATGACGTCGCCCTCCAGAGCGCCGTTCCCACCGGCCGGCTCGACCACCCCGGTCATGCTGCCGAGCCAGCGCCCGTCCTCGGCCTCCGCGATGAACTGCGCCGCGTGCGGGTCCGTCGCCGCCCGGGTCGTGCGGTCCTGCCAGAACTCGTCGGGCTTGGTGACGGCCTGCTCGTAGACCTCCAGGAAGGCCACGGCCGCGGCCGGGTCCCGCAGCGCGTCGAGGCGGAGGTCCCGGGCCCGCTGCCAATCCTCGACCCGTACCTGTCTGATGATGATTCCGGTGCTCATCGCCTGATCATTCCATCGGCACCATTGGCCCGCGCAACCGATTTCCAAGGCCGCAGACCTCTAGCCCCGGGACGACTCCAGCAGCCGCGCCAGCAGCGCCGCCGGCCCCTCCGGCAGGCTGCCGTGGACGAGTTCGGTGCGGTGCACCAGCCGGGGCGCGGCGATCGGCGCGTACCCGACCCCGGGCACCGCCGCGAGCACCGGCTCGGGCAGCAGGGTGAGCCCGTGCCCGGCCGCCACCAGCGCGAGCAGTCCGTGCAGGTCGGTGCCCTGGTAGCGGGTGGCCGGCCGGAAGCCGTCGACGCCCGCGGCCGCGCGCAGCCGGGCCGCGGGCGGGGTGAGGTCGGGGGCGTCCAGCCAGCGGGCGGCGGAGAGGTCGGCGAGCGCGAGGCCGGCGCGCCCGGCCAGCGGGTGGCCGATGGGCAGCGCGACGGCGACCGGCCGCTCGGCCACCGCGACGGTACGCAGCGGGCCGACGTCGGGCAGCGGCAGCGGGTCGCTGGGCGCGGCCAGTCCGTCGACCAAGGCGAGGTCGACCTCGCCGGTGGCGACCTGGGCGGGCAGCACGTCCTGGGCGAGGACCCGGACCACCGGTTCCACCCTCGGGTACGCCCGGCGCACCTCGCCGAGCGCGCGCCCCAGTGCCGCACCGACCGCCAGCGCGGTGGCCCCGAGCACCAGCCGGGTGTTCGCAGCGCCCGCCAGGCGTGCGACGTCGGCGCGCGCCGCCTCCAGCCGGACCAGCAGCGGTGCGGCGTGCTCCAGCAGCCGCTGCCCGGCCCCGGTCGGGCCGACCGGGCGGCGGAGCAGCAGCGCGGTCCCGAGGTCCGCCTCCAGCGCGGCGATCTGCTGGGAGACCGCGGACTGGGTGTAGCCGAGCTCCCGTGCCGCCTCCGAGAAGGAGGCGAGGCGGGCGACGGTGACGAAGGTGCGCAGCTGCTGCGGGTCCACGGTGGACATCAACCATTCTGATCGAAGCTTAAGGAATCATCGTTGGCGCTGATCTCGGGTGCGGGGTCAGGATAGCCGCATGACGCATCAGACCCCGCGGGTCGCCCTCGTCGGCGACCGCTCCCCCGCCGTCCGCTCGCACGCCCGGATCCCGGGCCTGCTGGACGCCCTCGCCGAGCACGACCACCTCGTCCTGGACGCCTACTGGATCCCGACCGGGGACGCCGCCGCGCCCGGCGCCCTGGACGGCTTCGACGCGGTCTGGCTGCTGCCCGGCAGCCCGTACCGCAGCGAGGCCGGCGCGCTGGCCGCCGTCCGGACCGCCCGCGAGCGCGGCATCCCCTTCCTCGGCACCTGCGCCGGGTTCCAGCACGCGGTGCTGGAGTACGCCCGGAACGTCTGCGGCCTGGCCGGGGCCGTGAACGGCGAGGACCACCCGGACGCGGAGCAGCAGGTGATCGTCCCGCTGGCCTGTTCGCTGGTCGGCCACGAGGGGGCCGTCACCGTCACCCCGGGGAGCCTCGCCGAGCGGGTCCTCGGCGCCACCCGCACCCTGGAGCGCTACCACTGCGCGTACGGACTCAACGGCGCCTACCTGGAGCGGCTGGCCGCGCACGGCCTGCGGTTCAGCGGCGCGGACGAGTCGGGCGAGGTGCGCGTCCTGGAGCTGCCCGGCCACCCGTTCTTCCTGGCCTCGCTCTTCCAGCCCGAGCTGTCCGGCGACGGCACCCGGGCGCACCCCATGATCCGTGCCCTGGCCGGCGCCGCCGTGGCGCACGCGGACGCGGACGCGGGCACCCCGGCCGCGACGGTCACAACGGCCTGATCAAGCCCCGCACCTGAGCGCGCCTCATGCGCGAGCGCGTCTCACATCGGCAGCGACCGCAGCCGCACCGGCCCCTCCGGCCACCCGGCCCCGACGGCCAGCGGCGCCCACATGGTGCGCAGCGGCATCTCCGCCAGCCGCCCCTCCGGCTGTTCCACCGTCACGCCCTCGGCCACCTCCCGGAAGCCGAGCCCCCGGTAGAACGCGGCCAGCGGCGGGCGGCAGAACAGCAGCGCGTACCGGTGGCCGAGCGTGCACGCGTGGTCGAGGGCGGCCCCGACCACGGCCTGCGCGAGGCCGCCGTGGCGCCGGTCGGGCGCGACGCAGACCCCGCCGACGCCCATCACGGCGAGGTCGGTGCCGCCCACGGTGAGCGGCAGCGGCACCAGTCCGGTGTGGGCGACGAGCCGGCCGTCGGCGGCCCGGATGCCGAAGTGGATCTCCTTGGGGCGGAAGGTCAGCCCCGTGTACGCGACGCCGTACGGGTCGTCCCCGGGGCCGAGGATCTCAGCCTGCTCGGCACGGCCGTACTGCGCGAGCCGTTCGACCACGGGCGCTCCGACGAGCGGCTGTTCGGCGGGAGACTGTCCGGCGGGAGGCTGTCCGGCGAGCGGCGGCGCGGGCGAGAAACGATCATCCATCCCGCCATGCTCCCCTCCCGCCGGAGCCTTCCACCAGTCCCTTCCCGGCCACTCGGTCCGACGACTGCTCGGGCCGACGGCCGCCGGCCGCCCCGATCGGCCACCGGGCGCCGACCCGGCGTCAGGCCGCCGCGCGCCGCACCAGCTCCGCCCAGACCTCGGCCACCCGCGCCTCCAGCTCCGCCAGGCCGCCGCCGTTGTCGATCACCAGGTCCGCGATCGCCAGCCGCCCGTCCCGGGAAGCCTGCGCGGCCATCCGGGCCCGGGCCTCCTCCTCGGCCATCCCGCGCAGCCGCACCAGCCGGTCCAGCCGCACGTCGTCGGCCGCGTCCACCACCACGACCAGGTCGAACAGCGGCGCCAGGCCGTTCTCGGCCAGCAGCGGCACATCGTGCACCACGACCGCGTCCGGCGCGGCCGCCGCCTCCAGCTCGGCGGAGCGGGTCCGCACCAGCGGGTGGACGATCGCGTTCAGCGCCTTCAGCCGCTCCGGGTCGGCGAACACGACCGCGCCGAGCGCCGGACGGTCCAGCGAGCCGTCCTCCCTCAGCACCCCCGGTCCGAACTCGGCGACCACGGCCGCCAGACCGTCCGTTCCGGGGGCGACCACCTCGCGGGCGATCACGTCGGAGTCCACGATCACCGCGCCATGCGCGGCGAACAGCCGGGACACCTCGCTCTTGCCCGCACCGATGCCGCCCGTCAGTCCGATCTTCAGCATGGCGTCAGGCTACCGGTGCCCCCTCGAACCCGTCAGCAGAGGCCCGGTCGGCCCGGCTCCGACCCGAACAGGCCCGGCGAAGCCCGGACCCGGTCGAGCACAGGCCCGGTCAGCCCAGCTCCAGGCTCTCGCCCTCCCCCAGCACCAACAGCTCCGCACCCGTCCCCGGCCCGTCCGGCCCGACCAGCCGGGTCTGCACGGCGAGCCCGATCGGGCTGAGCACCGCCTCGTGCACCGGCACCGCCCGGCGCGGCGAGGCTTCCCGGACGTAGTCGACCACCTCGGAGGCCTTGCTCCAGGGGGCCGCGATCGGCAGCAGCAGGGTCTCCACGGCGTGCGGCGGCACGGTGAACGCGTCGCCGGGGTGGAACAGCCGGCCGTCGAAGAGGAAGCCGATGTTCCGCACCGGCGGGAGGTCCCGGTGGATCTCCGCGTGCCACTCGCCGTGCACCGAGACGCCGAGCCCGCCGACCTCGAAGGCGTCGCCCTCGCCGACCACGCCGACCCGCTGCGCCACGCCGTCCAGCTGGTCGGCGACGGCCCGATTGGTCCACACCCGCAGCGCCGGGTCGGCTTCCAGCGCGGCGCGCAGCCGGGACTCCTCGAAGTGGTCCATGTGCTCGTGGGTGATCAGGACGGCGTCCGCCCCGGCCAGGGCGGCGGGGTCGGTGAAGCTCCCGGGGTCGACGACGACCGTGCTGCCGCCGTGCTCGACGCGTACGCAGGCATGTCCGAACTTGGTGATTCGCATGCTCGAAACCCTACAGCAAGGCTGTACAGCAGTGCTGGACATTGTGCCGATAGACTTCCCCCATGACCAGCGAAGCCCCGCACCCGGACACCCTGGAACTCGCCGCCGACCTGCGCTCCGCCCTCGGCAGCCTGGTCCGCTCCCTGCGCGACAGCGACGAACTGCCGCAGAACCAGGCCGCCGTCCTCGGCCTGCTGGTCCGCGACGAACGCTCCTGCACGGTCGCCGAACTCGCCGCCCTCCAGCGGGTCCGCCACCAGTCGATGGCCCGCACCGTCGCGCTGATGACCGAGGCCGGACTGGTCCTCCAGCAGCCCCACCCCACCGACGGCCGCAAGCTGCTCGTCACCGCCACCGGAGCCGGCCGCACCGCCCTGCTCGACCAGCGCGCCCGCCGCGAACACCGGATCGCCACCGCCATCGAGTCCCGCCTCGATCCCGCCGAACGGGAGCGGCTCCGCGCCGCGGTCGACCTGCTACGCCGGCTGGGCTGAGCCCACCAGGCCGTCGCGGGCCGCCGCCTCCCCGTCGGCCGGCCTCGGCGCCGGGACCACCGCCGCCCCGATCTCCGGCACCGACCCGCTCTCCGCCGCCGGCACCACCGGCCGCGGCGCCGGGACGTCCGCCGCCCCGATCTCCGGCAGGTCGACGTGCTCGCTCAGCCCGAACCGCCGGTGCAGCCGCCGCAGCGGGGCGGGCGCCCACCAGTTGAACTCGCCGAACAGGCTCATCGCGGCGGGCACCAGCAGGCACCGCACCAGGGTGGCGTCCACCGCGACGGCGACGGCCAGCGCGATGCCCATCTGCTTGACCATCAGCATGTCCCCGAGCGCGAACCCGGCGAAGACGATCACCATCAGCAGCGCCGCCGAGGTGATGATCCGACCGCTGCGCTGCACGCCCAGCTCCACCGCCCGGACGCAGTCGTGCCCGCGCAGGGTCAGCTCCCTGATCCGGGCGAGCAGGAACACCTCGTAGTCCATCGACAGCCCGAAGGCGAAGGCGAAGACCAGCACCGGTATGAAGGTCTCCAGCCCGCCGGTCGGGCTGAACCCGAGCAGCCCGCTGAACCAGCCGTCCTGGAACACCAGGGTGAGCGCGCCGAGCGAGGCGCCCAGCGAGAGCAGGTTCATCAGCAGCGCCTTGACCGGCATCACCACCGAGCCGGTCATCAGGAAGAGCAGCACCAGCGTCCCGGCCGCGACCAGGCCCAGCGCCCACGGTCCGCGCGAGAGCAGCTCGTCCTGGAAGTCCACCACCGAGGCCGCACCGCCGGTGACGTAGGTGGTCAGCCCGCCGCGGTCGGCCCGCAGCTCCTCGACCACCCGCTTGGCCTGCCCGCCCTGCGGGTCCCCGGGCACCAGGACGTCGATCGTGGAGACCGCGTCGCCCACCGGCGACACGGCCCGCACCCCGCTCACCCCGGGCAGCTTGGCGACCACCTCGTCCGCGTACGCCTGCGCCACCGGCGCCCCGCCCTCGACCACCACGGTGATCGACGCGGCCGAGGCCTGCGGGAAGCGCTGGTCGATCGTCTCGGCGACCTGCCGTCCGGCCGAGGAGGCGGGCAGGACGGCGGCGCCGGAGCTGCGCATCTCGGCGTGGAGGAACGGCGCCCCGGCCGCCAGCAGCAGCGCCACCGAGGCGAGCGTGACCAGGACCGCCCGCTTGCGCACCCGGCGCACGGTCCGGCTGAAGAACCCCTCGTCGGCCACGGGCGCCGCGGGCGCCTTGATCCGCGCGCCGGCGAAGCCGAGCAGGGCGGGGATCAGGGTCAGCGCGGCGGCGACGGCGATCACCACGACGCTCACCCCGGCCGCGGCCACCGCGCCGAGCACCGGGCTGGTGAAGACGAACAGGCCGGAGAGGGCGACGGCGACGGTCAGTCCGGAGAAGGCCACGGTACGCCCGGCGGTCGCCGCGGTCCGTTCGACGGCGGCGGCGATGTCCGCGCCGTGGCCGCGTTCCTCGCGGAAACGATTCACCATGAGCAGCGCGTAGTCGATCGAGAGGCCGAGCCCCAGCACCGTGGCGATCGGCAGCACGCTGGTGTCGATGTCCATGATCCGGCTGAACCCGAACATCGCCAGCAGCGCGCCGCCCACCGAGGCGACCGCCCCGATCGCCGGCAGCGCGGCCGCCGCCAGCCCGCCGAAGACCAGCACCATGACGATCAGCGTGAGCGGCAGCGTCACCAGCTCGCCGAACCGGGTGTCCTTCTCGGTCTGCTTCTTGACCTCCTGCTGGAGCACCAGGTCCCCGCCGACCGTGACGTGGGCGCCGCCCGCCCCGTTCAGCGCGGCGAGCCGCTGGGTGACGGCGTCGGTCTGGGCGGTGCTCGCGGTGTCGGCCATCCGTACGGTGACCAGGCTCGCCGTCCCGTCGGCGGAGCGCAGCGCGGCCGGCGCCGGTCCGGTGCCGTACGCGTCGAGGGCGGAGGAGACCCCGGGCAGGGCGGCGATCTCGGCGGTGGCCCGCTCGACGGCGGCCCTCACCTGCGGATCGTCCACCGGCCGGCCGTCCACCACGGCGGTGACGGTGCCCTTGGCCGGGTCGGCCGCGGCGACCACCGCACCGCCCCGGTCGGCCTCGGCGCTGGCGGAGGAGGCCCCGGCCACCGAGCCCTCGAAGACCCGGCCCCCGATCAGGACGCCGACCACCAGGACGACGGCCCACAGGCCGAGCACCCAACGGCGGTGGCGGAAGCAGAACCGGCCGACGGCCGCGAGCCTGCCGCCGACCACGGCGGTGGGGGCGGCGGGAGAGGGAGTGCGCATGAGGAGCCTTTCGGGCGGCTCCCCTCAATCTAGGGGCAACCCGAACTACGGCCTATAGATGGGCAATGAGCCCCATCTCACACTTTCCTTCACATAAACCACACATAAGTCAGGGCGTGATAAGTCAGGGCGAAAAGCAAATGACGGAAAGCGCATGGGGAAAAAC
>NZ_JBHVEU010000240.1:0-13946 GCF_042802075.1 Kitasatospora sp. NPDC057518 | reverse complement strand
GGCGTTCAGACCGTTGGCAGTCTGAAAATCACCCGTCACGCCCCTCTCCGCGGCCACCCCCTGCGCCACCCCCTCCCGCAGCGCGTCCCTCTCGCGGGGGGAGGGGCGGGTGGGTGGGGGCGGGGGAGGTGGCCTTGGTGCGGGAGGTGGGGGTGGGGGAGGTGGCCCTGGTGCGGGAGGTGGGGGGTGAAGCGGGTGGGGTGGGTGTGAGGGGCGGTGGGTGGGGGTCAGGTGGTGGTGATGTCGGCGAGGGTGCGGAAGACGAGGGCGGTGGAGGTGGCGCCCGGGTCCTGGTGGCCGATGCTGCGTTCGCCGAGGTAGGAGGCGCGGCCCTTGCGGGCCTGGAGGGGGATGGTGTCGCGGGCGCCCTGTTCGGCGGCGTCGGCAGCCGCTGCGGCCGCTGTGGGGAGGTCGGCGCCGGTGGCGGCTGTGGCGCGGAAGGCGGCGACGGCCGGGGTCCAGGCGTCCACGATGGTCTTGTCGCCGGGGGCGGCCTTGCCGAGGAGGCGGATGGCGTCCAGGCCGGCGGACAGGGCCTCGGCGACGGCGGCCGGGTCGGCAGGGTCGGGCAGGGCGGCGCCGATGGCGCGGAAGGCCTTGCCGTAGAGCGGGCCGGAGGCGCCGCCGACCTTGGAGATGAGGGTGGTGCCGGTCTTGGTGAGGACGGCGCCGGGGCCGGCGGGCTGGAGGCCGTCCAGGGCGGTCAGGGCGGCGGCGAACCCGCGTTGGAGGTTGCTGCCGTGGTCGCCGTCGCCGATCGCGGAGTCCAGGTCGGTGAGCCGGGCCCGCTCCTTCTCGACGGCCGCGGCGATCGCGCGGACCCAGGCCTCGGCCAGCGGGGTGTCGAAGTCCATCGTGCGTCCTCCTCAGGCCCGCTTGAGGGCGGGGGTGTCGACCGGGGCGTCCCAGAGTTCCAGCAGCTCGGCGTCGGCCTTGGTGAGGGTGAGCGAGAAGCCCGCCATGTCCAGGCTGGTGACGTAGTTGCCGACCAGGCTGCGGGCCACCGTGATGCCGCGCTCGGCGAGCCGGGCGGCGACCTCGCCGTAGACCACGTACAGCTCCAGCAGCGGGGTCGCGCCGAGGCCGTTGAGCAGGGCGATCACCTCGTCGCCCGGGGTCAGGTGGTGGTCGGTCAGGATGGTGTCGACCACCTCGGCGGCCAGCTCGCGGGCCGGGCGGAGCTTCTCGCGGCGGCGGCCGGGCTCGCCGTGGATGCCGACGCCGACCTCGATCTCGTCCTCGGGCAGGTCGAAGCCGGGCTTGCCGGCGGCCGGGACGGTGGCCGCGGTGAGCGCGACGGCGAAGGAGCGGGAGGCGGCGTTGACCCGCTCGCCCAGGGCGGCCACCTCGTCCAGCGGGGCGCCGCGCTCGGCCAGCGCGCCGGCGGTCTTCTCGACCAGCACGGTCGCGCCGGTGCCCCGGCGGCCGGCCGTCCAGGTGGAGTCCTCGACCGCGACGTCGTCGTTGACCAGGACGGTGCGGACCTCCAGGCCCTCCTCGGCGGCGAGTTCGGCGGCGAGCTCGAAGTTCATCACGTCGCCGGTGTAGTTCTTCACGACGAAGACCACGCCGGCACCGGTCTCCACGGCCTTGGCGGCGGCCAGCATCTGGTCCGGGACGGGCGAGGTGAAGACCTCGCCGGGGCAGGCGGCGTCGAGCATGCCGGGGCCGACGAAGCCGCCGTGCAGCGGTTCGTGGCCGGAGCCGCCGCCGGAGATCAGCGCGACCTTCGGGCCGGCCGGGCGGGTGGCCCGGGTGATCACCCGGTTGGGGACGTCCACCGTCAGCTCCGGATGGGCGGCGGCGATCCCGGCCAGCGCGTCCTCCAGGACGCTCTCCGGGGTGTTGATCAGCTTCTTCAACGCTCTTCGCTCCCTTGGTGACCTGGGTGACCTGGGTGAGGACGCCACGGCCGGCGACGCCGTAGCCCCGACGCTACGCCAGACGGGGGTGGTGGGCACGGGGTGCGACACGCGGGATTCCGATCACTCTCCCGGAGTACCGGGTTCCGGCCGTAGGGTCGGCCGCATGAGTGAGAACGTGGGCATTGTTCTGGTCTCGCACAGCGCCCGGCTCGCGGAGGGGCTGCGCGAGCTGCTCGGCGAACTCGCCTCGGACGGCGTGCGGGTGGTCGTCGCGGGCGGCACCGAGGACGGCGGGCTCGGCACCAGCTACGACCTGATCGCCGGGGCGATCGCGCGGGCCGACGCCGGGGCGGGCGTGGTCGTGCTGCCGGACCTCGGCAGCTCGGTGCTCACCGCCGTCACGGTGCTGGAGGACGAGCCGCGCCCGGGCGTGCAGCTCGTGGACGCGCCGTTCGTGGAGGGCGCGGTGGCCGCCGCCGTCACCGCCTCGACCGGGGCGGGGCTGGCCGAGGTGGTCGCGGCGGCCGAGGACGCGCGCGGGTTCCGGAAGCTCTGACGGACCGGTGTCCGGGCGTCGTCCAGTGCCCGCGGCTCACTTGGCGTCCGCGTAGCAGTCCACCACCGCCGTGCTGAGCGGGAAGCGCACCGGGGTGTCGCCGAACACCAGCCGGCGGGCCTCGTCGGCCGCCTCGGCGACGGCGGCGGCCACCTCGTCGGCGAGGTTGGCCGGGGTGTGCACGATCACCTCGTCGTGCTGGAAGAACACCAGGTGCGGGCGGTCCTCCGGGCCCGCGGCGGGCAGTTCGTTCAGCCGGCGGCGCAGGGCCGCGAGCAGGGCCAGCGCCCAGTCGGCGGCGCTGGCCTGGATGACGAAGTTGCGGGTGAAGCGGCCGCGGGCGCGGGCGGTGCGGCCGCCGGCCTCGCCAGCGCCCTCGCCCTCGGTGAGGTCGAGGAAGTCGGCGGAGGCCGGCGGGCAGACCCGGCCGAGCCGGGAGGCGACCACGCCGCCGTCCTCGCCGGTGCGGGCGGCGGCCTCGACGTAGCCCATCGCGGCCGGGTAGCGGCGGTGCAGGGTGTTCAGCAGCGGGCCGATGTCGCCGCTGGTCTGCCCGTACATGGCGCCGAGCAGGCCGAGCTTGGCCTTGTCCCGGTCGCCCTGGAAGGCCTGGGCGGCGAGCGCCTCGTACAGGTCGCCGCCGGCGGCGGTGCGGGCCAGCCCGGCGTCCTGGGAGAGCGCGGCGAGCACCCGGGGCTCCAGCTGGGCGGCGTCGGCGACGACCAGCAGCCAGCCCGGGTCGGCGACCACGGCGCGGCGCAGGATGCGCGGGATCTGCAGGGCGCCGCCGCCGCGGCTGGCCCAGCGGCCGGAGACCACGCCGCCGACCACGTACTCGGGCCGGAACCGGCCGCCGCGGGCCCAGGCGTCCTGCCAGGCCCAGCCGTGCGCGACGTGGATCCGGGACAGCTCCTTGTAGCGGACCAGCAGCTGCGCGGCCGGGTGGTCGACGCCCTTGAGCTCCCAGGAGCGGGTGGAGCCGAGCTGGATGCCCGCCTCGGCGAAGGCGCGCAGCACCTGGGTGTGCGAGTCGGGGTTGAACGGCTTGGCGCCGAGGGCCTGCTGGAGGTCGACGGCGAGTTCGGCGAGGACCCTGGGCTGGGTGCCGGGGACGGTCGGCCGGGGGCCGAGCAGTTCGGTCAGCAGCCGGTCGTGGACGTCGGCCCGCCAGGGCAGCCCGTCGTGGGCCGTCTCGGCGGCCACCAGGGCGCCGGCCGACTCGGCGGCGACCAGCAGCCGGAAGCGCTGCCGGGCGGCCGGGTCGGCGATGGCGGCGATCCGGCGCTGCTGTTCGGCGTGGACGGCGACCACGGCCTCCAACGGGTCGGCGCCGGGCGGCAGTTGCAGCCGGTCGGGGGCGAACAGGGTGTCCTGGCCGTCGTCGGCGTCGGCCAGGCCGGGCTCGGGCAGGTCCGCCGGGACGGGCAGGTTCCGCAGCCGGGCCCAGGCGGCGCCGAGCGAGCGCGGCGCCCCGAACCGGCCCTCGTGCGCCAGCAGCAGCGCCTCGACCAGCCGCAGGTCGTGGCAGCGGGCGAGCCGGTCGGGCAGGCGCGGCAGCAGCGGGGCGTACCCGGAGTCGGCCGCGGCCCAGACCCAGCGCGGGTGGTCGGCGGCCTCCCGGGCGGCGACGGCGGTGGCGAGGTCGCGGACGGCCTCCGCCGGGCCGAGCGGCCGGCCCGTGTCGTCCAGCGGCTGGAGCCGGCCGCCGGGGCCGTGCGGATCGGGCGCGATGGCGGTCCTGGGTGCCACGGGGGCTGCTCCTCTCCGGCGCGCGGTCGGGCGTGCGGGGACGGGTACGGGGACGCGGGCCCGCGGACGGGCACGCCGCGGCCCGCGACCGACGGGCCCGCGCGTCGACGTTAACGGGTGGGTACGACAACGGGCGGCACGCGGGCCCCGCGAGGGGCGGTAAAAGCACGTGGGCACGGCTCGGGACACGGCGTAGGGTTCGCGAAATGACCGTGAACCCGTTCTTCCAGGCCAGCCCGCTGGTCTACGAGCTCCCGCCGTTCGCCGAGATCCGCGAGGAGCACTACCTGCCCGCGTACGAGCGGGGGATGGCCGAGCAGCTGGCCGAGATCGCGGTGATCACCGCGGACCGGAGCCTGCCGACCTTCGAGAACACCCTGGTGGCCCTGGAGCGCTCCGGGGAGCTGCTGCGCCGGGTCGACGCGGTGTTCCGCAACCAGTCCTCCTCGGACACCACCGACGTGCTGGACGAGGTGGAGGCGAAGGTGAGCCCGCTGCTCGCCGCCCACCACGACGCGATCCACCTGGACCTCGCGCTGTTCGCCCGGATCGAGGCGCTGTACGAGGACCGCGCCGGGCTCGGCCTGGACCCGGAGTCGCTGCGCCTGCTGGAGCGCCGGTACACCGCCTTCGTGCGCTCCGGCGCCCGGCTGGGCGCGGCCGAGCAGGCCCGGCTGCGCGAGCTGAACGCCGAACTCGCCGCGCTCGGCACCACGTTCCAGCAGAACGTGAACGCCGCCACCCGGGCCGCCGCGCTGGTCCTGGACTCCGCCGAGGAACTGGCCGGGCTGTCCGGGGGCGCGATCGCCGGGGCCGCCGAGAACGCCCGGGTGCTGGGCCACGACGGCCGGTACGTGCTGAGCCTGAAGAACACCTCCGGCCAGCCCGAGCTGGCCCAGCTCACCGACCGCGCGGTGCGCGAGCGGCTGCTGGCCGCCTCGCTCGGCCGGGGCGTCGAGGCCAACGGCCCGCTGGCGATCCGGATGGCCGGGCTGCGCGCCGAGCGGGCGGCGCTGCTCGGGTACCCGAGCCACGCCGCGTACGTGGTGGCGGACGAGACGGCCGGCACCGTCGAGGCGGTCTCCTCGCTGCTGGCCCGGCTGGTGGAGCCGGCGGTGGCCAACGCCCGCCGGGAGGCCGCCGAGCTGGCCCGGGCGGCGGCCGCGGACGGCATCACGGAGATCGCCGCGCACGACTGGGCGTACTACTCGGAGAAGGTCCGGCAGAGCTCCTACCAGGTGGACGCGGCCGTGCTGCGCCCGTACTTCGAGCTGGAGCGGGTGCTGCGGGACGGCGTGTTCTTCGCCGCGAACCTGGCGTACGGGGTGACCTTCACCGAGCGGCCGGAGCTGACGGCCCACCACCGGGACGCCCGGGTCTTCGAGGTGTTCGAGGAGGACGGCACCCCGCTGGGCCTGTTCATCGGCGACTTCCACGCCCGGGCGTCCAAGCGCGGCGGCGCCTGGATGGACGCGATGGTGGCCCAGTCCGGGCTGACCGGGCAGCGCCCGGTGGTGCTGAACAACCTCAACATCCCGCGCCCGGCGCCCGGCGAGCCGGTGCTGATGGACTGGGACGAGGTGCGCACGCTGTTCCACGAGTTCGGGCACGCGCTGCACGGGCTGTTCTCGGACGTGCGCTACCCGCTGTTCTCCGGCACCTCGGTGCCCCGGGACTTCGTCGAGTTCCCCTCGCAGGTCAACGAGATGTGGA
Source organism: Kitasatospora sp. NPDC057518 (assembly GCF_042802075.1). NCBI lineage: Bacteria > Bacillati > Actinomycetota > Actinomycetes > Kitasatosporales > Streptomycetaceae > Kitasatospora > Kitasatospora sp. NPDC057518. The sequence goes on along the minus strand of NZ_JBHVEU010000240.1, from coordinate 8,063 downwards.
TGGTCCGGCCGGAGGTGCTGGCCAACTACGCCCGCCACCACGCGACCGGGGAGCCGCTGCCGGCCGAGCTGGTCGAGCGGATGACGGCGGCCGAGGGCTTCGGGCAGGGCTTCCGGACGGTGGAGTACCTGGCGGCCACGCTGCTGGACTGGGCGTGGCACACCGTGCCGCGCGGCGAGGAGGTCGCGGACGCCGAGGAGTTCGAGGCGCGGGCGCTCGCCGCGGCCGGGATCGCGGTGGACGCGATCCCGCCGCGCTACCGGACGACGTACTTCCAGCACATCTTCTCCAGCGGCTACAGCGCCGCGTACTACGCGTACATCTGGTCGGAGGTGCTGGACGCCGACACCGTGCAGTGGTTCGAGACCAACGGGCGCGCGGTGCGGGAGAGCGGCGAGCTGTTCCGGCGCGAGCTGCTGGCGCGCGGGTTCAGCCGGGACCCGCTGGAGTCCTTCCGCGCGGTGGTCGGCCGGGCGCCGGAGACCGGGCCGCTGCTGGCCCGCCGGGGGCTGGTCTGACCGTCACCGTCACGGTCGGGCCGCGGTGAGCGTGACCGTCACGGTTGTGCCCCGGCGGGTGTGCGGGAGCCGGACGCGGACGGTTCCCGCGCGCCCGCCGGTCGGCTGGTCGACCTCGACCCGGGCGCCGGCGGGGGAGACGGCGACCCGGGCCCCGTGCGGGAACGCGGCCGGGGGGAGCAGGAGTTCGCCGCCGCGCCCGGTGCCGTCGGCGCGCCAGCGGACGGTGGCGCCGTCGGCGCGGGCGTCGGTGCGGACGTCCGTGCCCGCGACGGCCACCGGGTACGGGCCGAACGCGGGTTCGTCGCCGGGGGCGGGGCGCCCGGCCGGGTCGAGCGCGCAGTAGCCGCCGTTGCCCCGGCACCAGTACCACATCGTCCAGCCCTCGGCGAAGCCGTCCATCGCGGCGGTCTGACGGCGGACCAGCTCGGTGTTGCCCGGGGTGCGGGAGTCCGGCGGGCCCCACTCGCCGACCAGGACGGGCAGGCGGTGGGCGGCCGGGTAGCCGGTGATCGCGGCGGTGTACCGCTCCACGAAGCCGTCGGCGGGGTTCCAGTCGGCGCCGCCCTCGACCGCGGTGTCGTAGAAGTGCGGCGCGTAGCCGAGCCGGGCCGCGCCGGGGCGGGGGTCGGCGAAGCCGGGCAGGCTGGTGGGCACGCCCTGGCCGACCAGCACGGTCGGCTCGACGAACAGCCAGGCGCGGGAGTCGGCCCGGCGCACGGCGGCGATCAGGCGGCGGTACATGTCGGCCAGCCGGCCCTGCTCCAGGGCGGAGGCGGCGGCGGCCAGCACGGCCGGGTCGCTCGGGTCGCCGTCCACCGGGCCGAACGGCTCGTTGAACAGGTCGTAGCCCAGCAGCGAGCGGTGGCCGCGCAGTTCGCGGGCGAGCCGGGTGTAGAAGTCGGCCTGCCAGGCGCGCAGGTCGGGGTCGTCGTAGAGGTGGCGGAAGGCGGCCTGGACGGCGGGCTGGAAGTAGCCGGCGAACCAGTCGTCCGGGTCCGGGGTGAACGGCAGGCCGTCGTCCCGGGTGGCCCAGACCGGGACGCCGTTGGTGCCGCCGCCGAACGCGGGCCCGTAGACGTCCTGGTGGAGGTCGACCAGGACCAGCAGGCCCAGCCGGTCGGCCCGGTCGAGGAGCCGCTGGACGCGGTGCAGTTCGGTGGGGTCGAGGCGGCCGCGCCGGGGTTCCAGCCTGGTCCAGGAGACCGGCAGCCGGACCAGGGTGAAGCCCTGGGCGGCGACGGAGTCGAGGTCGGCCGGGGTGGCCTCGGCGTACTTGTCGAGGTTGAAGCCGCGCAGGAGGAGCCGGCGGCCCTGGGCGTCGGTGAGGGCGGTGCGGCCGTCGGCGGCGGTGGCCGTTCCGGTGGGGAAGCGGTCCGGGGGGCCGTCGTGGGCCGAGGCCGGGACGGCGGTGAGGACGGCGGTGGCGGCGAGCAGCAGGGCGACGGCGGTGTGGTGCAGGCGCATCGGGGACCTCGCACGGCGGGGGGTGGGGTGGGGCCCGATGATGCCCGGACTTCCGTGCGCCGCACAAGAGTTCGGTCTACGGAGGACTCAGTCCGCGGCCGGTTCGGGCGCGGTCGGCAGGACGGCGGTCGGCCGGTCCGCGGCGGCGGCCAGCCGGCCCCAGAGCAGGTCGGCCAGCGCCTGCACCATCCGGGCGCGCGAGCAGGGTCTGGTCTCCAGCCACCAGTCCCCGGCGGCCAGCACCATCCCGGTGATGCCCCGGCCCCAGGCCTCGGCGAGCAGGTCGCGGTCGGCGCCGAGGTCGACCTGGCTCTGTACGGCCCGGGTGATCTCCTCGGCGATCTGCCGGAGCGCGGGGGCGAGGGCGTTGCCGGCGCCGCTCGGGTCGCCGGGCTCGGGGTGGGTGAGCAGCCGGTAGACCTGGGGGCGGGCCTCGATGCCGGCGAGGTAGGTGTCCAGGACGTGCTCGACCCGGTCGCGGCGCTCCAGCGGCTCGGCGAGGGCGGCCCGGACGGCGGCCAGCAGTCCGCCGGTGTGGCGCTCGGTCAGGGCTCTGATCAGGCCGTTCCGGTCGCCGAAGTGGCGGTAGAGGATCGGCTTGGTGATGCCGGCCTCGGCGGCGATGGCGTTCATGCTGGCGCCCGGCCCTTCGCGCTGGACGACCCGGTCGGCGGCGTTGAGCAGCTGCTCGCGGCGGGGCTCTCGGGACATGCGCTGCTCCTCGGAGTTGGGGTCTGTCTGGGCGTTGACACCGGTTACCAATCAGTAGCAGACTCCGACGATGTTACCCGAGGTAACACCCCGGTCGGCCGCACACGTCTTCGGAGGCACGCACCATGAGCAGCACGTTCTCGCTGGACCCGGGCGCGGACCAGCTCGCCGTACGCGACTGGCTGCACGGCTTCGCCGCCGACGTGATGCGCCCCGCCGCGGCCGAGTGGGACGAGCGCGAGGAGACCCCCTGGCCGGTCATCCAGGAGGCCGCCAAACTCGGCATCTACTCGCTGGACTTCTACGCCCAGCAGTACTTCGACCCCTCCGGCGTCGGCATCCCGATCGCCATGGAGGAGCTGTTCTGGGGCGACGCGGGCATCGGGCTGTCCATCGTCGGCACCACCCTGGCCGCCGTCGCGGTGCTGGCCAACGGCACCGACGAGCAGATCGGCACCTGGACCCCGCAGATGTTCGGCACCCCGGAGGACGTCAAGGTGGCCGCCTTCTGCTCCTCCGAGCCGGACGCCGGCTCCGACGTCTCGGCGCTGCGCACCCGGGCGGTGTACGACGAGGCCAAGGACGAGTGGGTGCTCACCGGCACCAAGACCTGGGCCACCAACGGCGGGATCGCCGCCGTCCACGTGGTGGTCGCCACCGTCGACCCGGAGCTCGGCGCCAAGGGCCAGGCCTCCTTCGTCGTCCCGCCGGGCACCCCGGGGCTGAGCCAGGGCCAGAAGTTCAAGAAGCACGGCATCCGCGCCTCGCACACCGCCGAGGTGGTACTGGACGGCGTCCGGGTGCCCGGCAGCTGCCTGCTCGGCGGCAAGGAGAAGCTGGACGAGCGCCTCGCCCGGGCCCGCGAGGGCGTCAAGCGCCCCGGCGGCAGGGGCAACGCGGCGATGGCCACCTTCGAGGCCTCCCGTCCGGCCGTCGGCGCGCAGGCGATCGGCATCGCCCGGGCCGCGTACGAGGTGGCGCTGGACTACGCGAGGACCCGGGAGCAGTTCGGCCGGCCGATCATCGACAACCAGGGCGTGGCCTTCCAGCTCGCCGACATGAGGACCCGGATCGACGCGGCCCGGCTGCTGGTGTGGCGGGCCTCCTGGATGGCGGTCAACAACCAGCCGTTCACGGCGGCCGAGGGCTCGATGTCCAAGCTGTACGCGGGCGAGACCGCCAAGTACGTGACCGCGCAGGCGATGCAGATCCTCGGCGGCAACGGCTTCACCCGGGAGTACCCGGTGGAGCGGATGCACCGGGACAGCGCGATCTACTCGATCTTCGAGGGGACCAGCGAGATCCAGCGGCTGGTGATCGCCCGGGCGATCTCGGGGGTGCCGATCCGCTGACCGGTCGCCGTGGCCGCCCTGGCCGGTGGGCGGCCCGAGAGCGGGTGGCCCGTCAGCGGGCGGCCCAGAAGGTGAGGCCGGCGGCGAGCGCGCCCACCGCCGCGCCGACGGCCGTCTGCGCGGCGGTGTGGTCCCGCAGCACCACCCGGGACCACCCGATCAGCGGGACCAGCGCGCCGAGCAGCAGCCAGAGCGGGCCGAGCGCGATGGCGAGGCAGACCACCGCGCCGGTGGCCACGGCGGTGTGCACGGAGACCTTCCACCAGACGGTGATCACCAGGATCGGGACCAGCGAGGCGAACATCGCCAGCACCAGCGCGGTCAGGTCGGCCGGGGCGTCCAGTCCGATCATCACCGCGAAGCTGAGCAGCACCGAGCCCATGATGAGCGGGAAGAGGGTCAGCCGGCGCTGCCGTCGGCCGACGTGACGGTCCGCCACGGTGCCCTTGCGCATGCCGTGGCCGATGATCAGGGTCGGGACGACGGCGGCGAACAGGGCGGCGAACAGCGCCCAGCCGATGCCCGCCCAGCCGTAGCGGAGGCCGCCCAGCAGCGGGAGTAGTACGAGGATCACGTTCTTCGGCTCCAGGCCGTCGGTGATCCGGCGGGCCAGGGCCGTCCGGCGGGTGGGGGTGGGCGGGGCGGGCACGGCCTGGGCCTCGGTCGTCATCGGGGTGGGTGCTCCGGGGGCGGGAAGGGGTGGACGGGTTCCGGCCGGATGATCGTACGGGTGCTGCTGCGCCCCCTTCCGCCGGGCCCGCACCGTTCCCGCGTGGAAGCGTTCCCGCTCGGACCCCCGTTCCCGCTCAGAACCGGGCGGGCCGGCCCTCCAGGAAGGCGGCCAGGCCCTCGCGGACGTCCGAGCCCTCCCGGGCGCGGAGCAGCCAGGGGGCCAGGACCTCGTCGGCCCGCTCGGGCGGGGCGTCCAGGACGGCCTTGGCCGCGCCGACGGTCTGGGCGGAGCGACGGGTCAGCAGCCGGGCGAAGTCCAGGGCGGCGGCGTCCAGTTCGGCGTCCGGCAGGACGCGTTCGGCCAGGCCGAGCGGCAGCGCGTCCCGGCCGGCCACCAACTCGCCGGAGAACAGCAGGTACTTGGCCCGGGCCGGGCCGATCAGCCGGGCCAGCCGTACGGTCGGCACCGCCGGGTAGACCACGCCGAGCTTGGCCGGGGTGATCCCGAGCCGGGCGTCCTCGGCGACGAACCGCAGGTCGCAGGCGACGGCCAGTTGGCAGCCGCCGCCGACGCAGGCGCCGTGCACCACGGCGAGGGTCGGGTGCGGGAAGGCCGCCAGCGCCTCCTCGGCGGCGACGTTGGTCGCGTGGTAGGCCTCCGCGCGGTCCGGATCGCCGTACACCTCGGAGAGTTCGGCGATGTCCGCGCCCGCGCTGAAGGTGTTGCCGGCGCCGGTGAGCAGCAGGACGCGCACGCCCGGGTGGCCGGCCAGCTGCTCCAGCACCTTGGGCAGCGCCTGCCAGACCGCCAGGGTCACCGCGTTGCGGCGGTGCGGGCGGGCGAACTCCAGGACGGCGACGCCGTCCTCGCCGACGTACGCGTTGAGGCCGTCGGCCTGCGCGGGCAGGGCGGAGCGGTCCCGCGTGAGCAGCGGCTGGTCCATGCGCACCTCCGGTCGGTCGTGGTGCGCCAACTCTCTCAGGCGGCGCGGGCGCAGTAGTCGCCGAGGCCGTGCTCGAGCAGGGCGAAGGCGCGGCGGGCCTCCTCCAGGACGGCGGGCAGGGCGTCGGCGGCGCGCTCGCCGGCCAGCATCCGCCGGTGGTTGGCGGCGATCAGCGCGACCCGGACGGCGAGCAGCTGGGCGGTGGCGACCCGGGCGGTCAGTTCGTCGTGGGCCGGGTCCTGGGCGAGCAGTTCGGCGGCGAGCGCGGCGTGCGCCAGCCGGTCGAAGCCGTGGGTGGCGCGGGCGGTCAGCGCGGGGGTGCGGTGGATCAGCCGGACCACGTCGAGCACGATCCGGTCGTCGTTCAGCCCGGCGGCCGGGTCGAAGCGCTCCAGTGCGGCGAGGAACTGCTCGCGCAGCGCCGTCACCGCCGAGGTGCCCGGGGCGCGGTCGCGCACCGCCTGGGCCGGCTCGTCGAGGTGCTGCTCCATCGGGCCCATGACCAGGTCTTCCTTGGTGGGGAAGTAGTTGAAGACGGTCATCTTGGACACCTCGGCGGCGGCGGCGATCTCCGCGACCGAGACCTGGTCGAAGCCGCGCTCGGCGAACAGCGCGACGGCCGTGCGGAAGATCCGCATGCCGGTCTGGAACTTCTTGCGCTCGCGCAGCGGGAGGGCGTCGAGGTCGACGTCGGGGCCGAAGTCCTGTGCGGGTCGCATCGCCATGGGGAGACTGTACCAGGATCAAATGTTGACCCAGCAGAAAGATTGGTCAAGATGAAGAATTGACCGAGTCCAAAAATGCTGCGATGGTGAGGGCGTGCCGCCGGCCGCCCCGGCCCCGGCGCGAACCCGACGGACCCTGGGGGGACCCGACCATGGCCACCGCCGCCGCCGTACCCGCTGCCGCACCCGCGCCGCCGGACACCGCGCTGATGACCCCGGCCCAGCGCAAGCTGGGCATGCTGCTCTGCCTGGTCACGATCGTGCTGGCGGTGCTCGACATGAACATCGTGTCGGCCGCCACCGTGCCGATCGTCCGCGACCTCGATCCCGTCCACGGCGTGGACCGGCTGCCCTGGCTGGTCAGCGCGTTCGCCCTGGCCGCCACCGCGCTGCTGCCGCTGTACGGCAGGCTCTGCGACGTGTACGGCGCCAAGCGCGTGCTGCTCGGGGCCGTCGGCACCTTCCTGCTCGGCTCGGCGCTCTGCGGGGCGGCGCGGTCGATGGACCAGCTGATCGCCTTCCGGGCGGTGCAGGGCGTCGGCGGCGGCGGGCTGATGAGCGTCACCATGGTGGTCATCGCCCAGTTCAAGGACCCGGAGGAGCGCGGCGGGGCCAAGGGCGGGGCGGTGGGCGGGATCGTCGCCGGCCTCGGCATGGCGGTCGGCCCGCTGGTCGGCGCGCTGCTCACCGACCACCTCGGCTGGCGCTGGGTCTTCTACGTCAACCTGCCGCTCGGCCTGCTGGTGCTGGTCGGCGTGGCCCTGGTGGTCAGGCTGCCCCGGGCGACCGGCCGCCGGAGCCTGGACTTCGTCGGCGCGGCCCTCGCGGCGGCCTTCGCGACCGGGCTGCTGCTCGTCACCGAGTGGGGCGGCAAGGACCACGCCTGGACCTCCCCGGTGATCCTCGGGCTCGCCGCCGCCACCCTGGCCGCGCTCGGCCTCTTCCTGTGGCGTCAGGCCACCGCCGCCGAGCCGGTGCTGCCGCTGTCGCTGTTCCGGATCCGCGCGGTGCGGCTGGGCTTCGCGATCCAGGGGCTGGTCGGGATGGGCATGGTCGGCTCGATCATGTACGTGATGCTCTACCTGCAGATCGCCCGGGGCGTGGCCCCGACCTCGGCCAGCCTCTACCTGGTCCCGATGGCGGCCGGGATGACGGCGGCCGGCCTGCTGGTCGGGCGGCTGACCGGGCGCGGCCACCCGCCCCGGACCTTCCTGGCGGCCGGCGCGGCCTGCGCCACGCTCGCCCTCGCCCTGCTCGGCCTCAGCGGGCCGGACACCGGGCTGTGGGCGGTGCTGGCCGAACTCGCCCTGCTGGGCTGCGGGCTGGGGCAGCTGATCGGCCAGCTGGTCACGGTGGTGCAGGAGACCGCGCCCCGGCACCAGCTGGGGGTGGCGACCACCGGGATCCGGTTCTTCCAGAGCCTCGGCAGCGCGCTCGGCGCGGCGCTCTTCGGCACCGTGCTGACCCGGGTCTTCGAGGCGGGCGAGCCGGGGCGGCCGCTCGGCGCGGTCCGGGCGCTGACCGGGGCGGCGCACGAGCACGCGGTGCGCAGCTTCACGGACGCGGTGGACGTGGTCTTCCTGTCGGCGGGCGGGGTGCTGGCGCTGGCGCTGGTGTGCGTGCTGCGGCTGCGGCCGGCCGAGCTGGCGGGCTCGGCCGGGTCGGCGGGGGTGG
>NZ_JBHVEU010000239.1:0-13948 GCF_042802075.1 Kitasatospora sp. NPDC057518 | reverse complement strand
CCGCCGAGGATTCTCGGCGGGGGCCCCGTTCCGTGCCGTCGCGGCCCCGAAGGCCCGCGACGGGCCTCAGGCGGCCTCGGTGACCTCACGGGTCGACGGGACCGGCATCAGCCCCTCGCGCTGGCGCCGACGGCCGAAACGCGGCATCCCGAGCGTGATGAAGGCCTCCGCCTGCATCGCGGCGAAGCCGATCCGGGGCAGGTCTCGGGTGCTCGGGAAGACCAGGAAGCGCGGCTCCCACTCGGGCTGGAACTTGGCGTTGAACTTGTACAGCGACTCGATCTGGAACCAGCGCGACAGGAACACCAGCAGCCCCCGCCAGGCGCGCAGCACCGGGCCGGCGCCGATCCGCTCGCCGCGGGCCAGCGCCGAGCGGAACATCGCGAAGTTGAGCGACACCCGGCGCACGCCCATCGCGGGCACCGCCTGCAGCGCGGCGACGATCAGCAGCTCGTTCAGGCCCGGGTCGGCGGCGCGGTCGCGGCGCATCAGCTCCAGCGAGATGCCGTCCGGCCCCCAGGGCACGAAGTGCAGCACGGCCTTCAGGTCGTCGCCCTCCTCGCCCTCCTCCGGGGCCTTGTGGGCGGTGACCACCACGCAGTCGTCGTCCAGCGGGTCGCCGAAACGGCCGAGGGCCATCGAGAAGCCGCGCTCGGTGTCGGTGCCGCGCCAGCGGGCGGCGGCGTCGGCGATCCGGTACTTCTCCTCCACGGTGAGCTCGGAGACCCGGCGCACCTGGCAGGAGTAGCCGTTGCGCTCGATCCGCTTGACCATCTGGCGCACGTTGCGCATGGCCCGGCCGGAGAGCGAGAAGGACGCGGTGTCCACGATCGCCTCGTCGCCCAGCTCCAGCGCGTCCAGGCCCGCCTCGCGGGTCCAGACCTCGCCGCCGACCTCGCTGCACCCCATCACGGCCGGCACCCAGGCGTGCTCGCGGGCCTCGGCCATGAACACCTTGATCGCGCCCGGCCAGGCCTCGACGTCGCCGACCGGGTCGCCGGAGGCCAGCATCACGCCGGAGACCACCCGGTAGGAGATCGCGGCCTTGCCGGTGGGCGAGAACAGCACGCTCTTGTCGCGGCGCAGCGCGAAGTAGCCGAGCGAGTCGCGCTCGCCGTGCCGCTTGAGCAGCTCGCGGACCTTCTCCTCGTCCTCCGCCGTCAGCTCGGGCTTCGGCTTGCCCGGGCGCAGCGCCAGGTACGCGGTGGTGAAGGCGGTCAGCAGGCCGAGCCCGCCGAGCAGGTAGGCGACCAGGTCGGACATCCGGACGTTGTTGTACCGGATCGGGCCCTCGAAGCCGAACAGTCCGTACCCGACGTGCTGCAGGCGCTCGGTCAGGCCCGGGTGGCCGATCTCGTACTTGGTCCGGGTGCTCACGATCAGCAGGCCGAGCAGCACGCTGAGGACGCCCATGACGACCAGGTTGACCACCGCCCGCCAGCGGGTGCGCGGGTCGGCCTTGGCGTAGAACTCGCGCTGGTGGACCAGCATCACGGCGAGGACCACCAGCGAGACGACCGCCGGGCCGATCTGGTGCCAGCGCACGATGTGCAGCCCGGCGCTGACCGGCAGCAGCACGCAGACCGCCCGCCAGGCCCGCCGCTTGCGCCGGCGCAGCGCGTGCGCCAGCGGCACCAGCAGGATGCCGACCATCAGCGCGCCGACCGCCGCCAGGCTGGTGGTGCCGCCCGGCAGCTGCCCCGCGAAGGTGTGCACCTTCGTGTGCCGGAGCCTGGGGAACACCGCGCTGGCGATGTCCACGAGCCCGATCAGCAGACAGGCGTAGCCGACCGCTCCGGGGAGCCAGGCCCTCGGGACGGCGGACGCCTGGTTGCGCAGCGTCTGCAGGCCGCGGCGACGGCGCGGCGGCTGCTCGGGGCTCGGCTCAACGGACACGGGAACGCTCATGGAAGCTCAGCGTAGAGGCTGCGGTGCGGTGTCCGGTCACTCCGGGGGAGGACGCGTGATGGACCTTCATGCCTATTCCTTCATCAGGCAATGCGCATACCAAGGACCCGGAAACGGTCGGTAAACCGGGGCCGTGGTCGCGCTGCGGGTTGAGCCGGCGGTGGGAGCCGGGGGCCCGCCGCAGCGTGGCGCGACGGGACCCTCCGGGACGCGTTACGTACGGTGGACGCCGCATTCTAGGGCGCCGGTTGCCTCCGGCTCTCCCCGCCCTACCAGCCCGCCCGGGCATCCGGACAGCCTAGCCACGGTGGCCCGGCCTGACGGACCGCCAGACGATGAAGCCTGCACCGACAGTGTCCCACCGGAAGGCCGACGGCATGGAACTGACCAGCGACGCGCTGGTGAACTCGCTTCTCGCACTCGGCGCCGCGGCGGTCGTCACGACCCTGTGGCTCTGGCCGCGGCTGGCGCCGCAACGTCCGCTGCCGGTGCTCGGCCGGATCGGGTTACTGACGGTCGTTCAAGCCTCGGTCCTGGCCGTGCTCGCGCTGTCGGTGAACAACTCCTTCGGGTTCTACACCTCCTGGGACGACCTGCTCAGCCCCGGCGGCGCCAAGCTCGCGCTGGCCGGCAACGAGAACCGCAGGGGCGGCACCCCGGTCCCCGACGCGCTGGTCCAGCCCACCACCGAGGGCGGCCTGGAGACCATCACCAACCTGCCGAAGGGCCCGCCCGAGGAGGTCGGCAGGATCGAGTCGGTCCGGGTGAGCGGCAAGGAGACGGGCTTCTCCGACCAGATGTTCGTCTACCTGCCGCCCGCGTACTTCGACCCGAAGCTCACCCTGGTCCGCTTCCCCGTCCTGCTGGCCATCGCCGGCTACCCGGGCACCACCCTGAACCTGCTGCACGAGCTGCCCCTCGCCCAGACCGCGATCGAGCTGCAGCGCTCCGGCAAGATGCCGCCGACCGTCCTGGTGATGGCCCGCCCGGCGGTCGTCCCGTCCCGGGACACCGAGTGCGTGGACGTCCCCGGCGGGCCGCGCACCGAGACCTGGTTCGTCAAGGACGTCCCCGAGGCCATCCTCAGCGCCTACCGGGTCGGCCGCACGGCCGGCTCCTGGGGCACCCTCGGCTACTCCACCGGCGGCAGCTGCGCGCTGCGCCTGGCGATGCGCTTCCCGAACGTCTACGGCAGCGCGGCGAGCCTGCACGGCGACTTCACCGTGCGCCAGGACAACTACACCGGCGGCGACCTCTTCAACGGCGACAAGGCGCTGGCCCAGCAGCACGACCTCGGCTGGCGGCTGCAGAACCTGCCGGTCCCGGCGCTCAACGTGCTGGCGGTCTCCACCCGCGCGGAGGGGGACTACCCGCAGACCGTCCAGTTCGTCGACCTCGCCACCAGGACCGCGGCGGCCAACCCCCAGTTCAAGATCGACTCGCTCTACCTGGACGACGGCGGGCACAACTTCGACAGCTGGACCAGGGAGCTGCCGGCCACCCTCGAATGGCTGGGCTCGCACCTCGGCTAGCGCACGTGGGTGACTACCCGCCGGTCGGCCCGCCCGGCCGGCGGCCCGGGGGAACGTATCGCGACCGCCCGTCGGCCCCCGCCGGGCGCCCCCGGACCCGCGCAGGAGGCACTGTGCTGAGCACCCGCTCGCTCTTCGACGAGATCTACCGCAACGACCAGGCGTACCAGCTGTTCTGCAGCATCGCGGCCGGCGGCGAGGACCAGGGCGGCTGGGAGAACGAGCGGATCGCCGCCCTCACCCGGGACCCGGTCCTCGCCCCGAAGGTCGCCCGGCACGGTGCCGACGAGCGCAAGCACGGCCGGATCTTCGCCCAGCTGCTGAACCGGCGCGGCCTGCCCAAGGTGCCCGTGCCCGACGAGACCGACTACTGCATGCTGCTGGAGCGCCAGGGCATCGGCCTCTCGCACGAACGGCTGAACAGCGACGTCCCGCTGACCGACCGCGAGCTCATCACCTACCTCGCGCACAGCCGGGTCACCGAGCAGCGCGCCGCCGAGCAGATGCGGCAGCTGGTCAGGGCGTACGCGGACAACCCGGCCCTCGGCCGGGCGATGCGGGTGATCTCCGCCGACGAGGACGACCACCTCGCCTACTGCCACGAGGAGCTGCTGCGGCTGATCTCCGAGGGCCACGGCCCGTACGTCCGGCACGCCCTGGAGACCAGCGCCCGGGGCGAGGTCCGCACCTACCGGGACGTCGGCCTCGCCGTCACCGCCCGGATGGCCCGGATCCTGCGCTGGCCGCGCTGGCAGCTCGCCCTGATCACCCTCGGGGTGCGCGCGCTCCACCTGTACGACCGCGCCTACGGCTGGCGCCGGATGGTCACGCTGCGGATGCCCGAGCACCGCAACGCGCTGGGCACCCCGGCTCCGCCGCACGCGGAGCACGAGGTGCCCGGTTCCTGAACCGTCGGCCCGGCCGGCGCCCTACCGGCCGATGATGAGGCTCATCGCCTCGGCCCGGGTGGCCGGGTCGCGCAGCTGGCCGCGCACGCAGGAGGTGATGGTCTTGGCGCCGGGCTTGCGGATGCCGCGCATCGACATGCACATGTGCTCGCACTCGACCACGACGATCGCCCCGCGCGGCTCCAGGATCCGCATCAGCGCGTCGGCGACCTGGCTGGTCAGCCGCTCCTGCACCTGCGGCCGGCGGGCGTAGACGTCGACCAGCCGGGCGAGCTTGGACAGCCCGGTGATCTTGCCGCTGGTGGACGGGATGTACCCGACGTGGGCCACGCCGCGGAACGGCACCAGGTGGTGCTCGCAGACCGAGGTCAGCTCGATGTCCTTGACCAGCACCATCTCGTCGTGGCCGAGGTCGAAGGTGGTGGTGAGGACGTCCTCGGGCTCCTGCCACAGGCCCGCGAATATCTCCTTGTAGGCGCGCGCCACCCGGGCCGGGGTCTCCAGCAGGCCCTCGCGGTCCGGGTCCTCCCCGACGGCGAGGAGCAGCTCGCGGATGGCGTTCTCGGCCCGCTTCTGGTCGAAGGTACCGACGGCGGGCGGACCGTCGAAGGTCACCGGGTCGATCATGCGGGCCTCGCTTATGTATCGGAAGACTCTGGCTGAACAGCACGGATGCCGCGCCTCCAGGGTACAAACCCTGGTGACGCGGCATCCATTCCCTACGGAGCGGGGGTCAGCCCTCGGTCGGCGGCTCGGTGGCCGGCAGCGGCGGGAGCTTCACAACGTCCACCGGAGCGGCCTCGCCGGAGGCGGCGCCGTTGGTGAGCGCCAGCTCCTTCGGGGACTGCACCGGAGGCCGGGTGGACGGCGTGCGGCGGGCGGAGCCCGTCCAGGCCGGCCGGGTCGGGCGCTTGACGATCGGGGCGAAGACCTCGGCGATCTGCTCCTTGTTCAGGGTCTCCTTCTCCAGGAGCTCCAGGACCAGGTTGTCGAGCACGTCGCGGTTCTCGACCAGGATCTCCCAGGCCTCGTTGTGCGCCGTGTCGATGAGCTTCTTGACCTCTTCGTCGACCAGCCCGGCGACCTCTTCCGAGTAGTCGCGCTGGTGGCCCATCTCGCGGCCGAGGAACGGCTCCGAGTTGTCCGAGCCGAACTTGATCGCGCCGAGGCGCTCGGTCATGCCGTACTGGGTGACCATGGCCCGGGCCGTCGCGGTGGCCTTCTCGATGTCGTTCGAGGCACCGGTGGTCGGGTCGTGGAAGACCAGCTCCTCCGCCGCGCGCCCACCCATCATGTAGGCGAGCTGGTCGAGCATCTCGTTGCGGGTGGTGGAGTACTTGTCCTCGTCCGGCAGCACCATGGTGTAGCCGAGGGCCCGGCCGCGGGACAGGATGGTGATCTTGTGCACCGGGTCGCTGTACTGGCAGGCCGCCGCGACCAGGGCGTGGCCGCCCTCGTGGTACGCGGTGATCTTCTTCTCCCGGTCGGACATGATCCGCGTGCGCTTCTGCGGACCGGCCACGACGCGGTCGATCGCCTCGTCCAGGATGCCGTTGTCGATCAGCTTCTTGTCCGAGCGGGCGGTCAGCAGCGCCGCCTCGTTGAGGACGTTCGACAGGTCGGCACCGGTGAAGCCGGGGGTGCGCTTGGCGACGGCCGACAGGTCGACGTCGGGCGCGATCGGCTTGCCCTTCTGGTGCACCTTGAGGATGTCCAGCCGGCCCTGGAGGTCGGGGCGCTCGACCGCGATCTGGCGGTCGAAGCGGCCCGGGCGCAGCAGCGCCGGGTCCAGGATGTCGGGGCGGTTGGTCGCGGCGATCAGGATCACGCCGCCCTTGACGTCGAAGCCGTCCATCTCGACCAGCAGCTGGTTGAGGGTCTGCTCGCGCTCGTCGTGGCCGCCGCCGAGGCCCGCACCGCGGTGCCGGCCGACGGCGTCGATCTCGTCGACGAAGACGATCGCCGGGGCGTTCGCCTTGGCCTGCTCGAAGAGGTCGCGGACGCGGCTGGCGCCGACACCGACGAACATCTCGACGAAGTCCGAGCCGGAGATGGAGTAGAAGGGCACCCCGGCCTCGCCCGCGACGGCGCGGGCCAGCAGGGTCTTGCCGGTGCCGGGCGGGCCGTAGAGCAGCACGCCCTTGGGGATCTTGGCGCCGACGGCCTGGAACTTGGCCGGCTCCTGGAGGAACTCCTTGATCTCGTGGAGCTCCTCGACCGCCTCGTCCGCGCCGGCGACGTCGGCGAAGGTGGTCTTCGGGGTGTCCTTGGTGAGCAGCTTGGCCTTGGACTTGCCGAACTGCATGACCCTGGAGCCGCCGCCCTGCATCTGGTTCATCAGGAACAGGAAGACCAGGACGATGATCACGATCGGGAGCATCGACAGCAGCAGGCTGACAAAGGTGCTCTGCTTCTCCGGGCTGATCGTGTAGCCCTCGGCGAGCGTGCTCGCGTCCTTGTCGTTGACCTGGGCCTGGAGCTTGTCGGCGATGGCGACACCCTGGTCGCCGATGTAAGAGGCCTGGAACTTGGTACCGGACGGGGTCTTGCCCGTTCCGGCACTGGGCAGCGTGGCGCCGTCCTTGAGCTGGATCTTGATCGTGTTCGAGTCACCGGTGGTGATCTGCGCCGACTTGACGTTGTGCGCGTCGATCGCCGCGACGACCTGACCGGTGTCCACCGTCTTGTAGCCGTTGGAGTCCGAAACGACCTGCATCAGCACGATGACGGCGAGGACGGCCAGCACGATCCACATGATCGGCGCACGGAAGTATCGCTTGACGTCCATCCATGCGGGGCGTTGCCGCCCCGTCCCTCCTGCCACTCAACGGCGCCGGGGGGCTGTTGGGCCGCGGCGCAATCCGATTGGTGCTCATGTGAAGAGCGGTTTATTGGACCGTACCGCAGTCGGACCCACCCATGGCGGGAGCACGGCGAGACGGCTGTGGTTCTTTGTCCCCGGGGGTCCAACGGGCGGGAACGGCCTACTGTTCCCGCCCGTAACCCGAACGGGGCCGTCAGCCGCCGTAGACGTGCGGGGCGAGGGTCCCGATGAAGGGGAGGTTGCGCAGCTTCTCCGCGTAGTCCAGGCCGTAGCCGACCACGAACTCGTTGGGGATGTCGAAGCCGACGTACTTGACGTCGATCTCGACCTTGGCGGCGTCCGGCTTGCGGAGCAGCGCGCAGACCTCCAGCGAGGCCGGACCGCGCGAGCCCAGGTTGCCGAGCAGCCAGGACAGCGTCAGACCGGAGTCGATGATGTCCTCGACGATCAGGACGTCACGGCCGGCGATGTCGGTGTCCAGGTCCTTCAGGATCCGCACCACACCGGAGGACTTGGTGCCCATCCCGTACGAGGAGACGGCCATCCAGTCCATGGTGACCTGCGAGTGCAGGGTCCGGGCCAGGTCGGCCATGACCATCACAGCCCCCTTGAGGACGCCGACGATCAGCAGGTCCTTGCCTGCGTAGTCCCGGTCGATTCGCTCGGCCAGCTCCAGGAGCTTGGCGTCGATCTCGTCCTTGCTGATGAGCACCTTCGCGAGGTCAGCGCCCATGTCGTTCTGGTCCACCGGGGATACGTCCTCAAACGTTCGGGGTCTGTGTGGCCGGCGGTCGGCTCCCCCTGGGCATGCCTCGCCCGTCAGTCGCCCTGCCGCCGAAAGACCAGCGTGCCACACCTGCGGGTGGCCTCGACGCCCCCGGGTAGGTGCAGCGGGCCCTGTCCGCGCCATCCGGTGACCAGCAGGTCGATCGTCTCCAGGTGCCGGGCGAACAGGTCCCCGGCCGGACAGCCCGCCCGCAGCGCGGCCCGGCGCAGCACCCGGCGGCGCACCGCGGGCGGCAGTTCGGCCAGCTTCACGGCGTCCAGGGCGCCGTCGCCCGTACGGAGGTCGCGTTCGGCCAGTGCGGCCCACTGGTCGAGGGCGTCGGCGTCGTCGCGGAACAGCCGGGCGGTGCGGGCCAGCGCCTCGACCACCCCGCCGCCCAGGTGCTTCTCCAGGACCGGCAGCACCTCGTGGCGGACCCGGGAGCGGGTGTAGGCGGGATCACAGTTGTGCGGGTCGTCCCAGACCGGGATCGACTGGGCGGCGCAGGCCTGCCGGGTGGCCGCCCGGTCCAGCTCCAGCAGCGGGCGGCGGTAGCGGCCCTTCTGGGCGGGCATCCCGGCCAGCGAGCGGGAGCCGGAGCCGCGGGCCAGGCCCAGCAGCACGGTCTCGGCCTGGTCGTCCCGGGTGTGGCCGAGCAGCACCGCGATCGCGCCGTGGCGGTCGGCGGCCGCGTCCAGGGCGGCGTAGCGGGCGTCCCGGGCGGCGGCCTCCGGGCCCCCGGCGCGGCCGACCCGGACCGGGACCGCCTCCACCGGGTCGAGGCCGAGGCTGCGCAGCCGGTCGGCCACCTGGGCGGCGCGCTCGGCGGATCCCGCCTGGAGGCCGTGGTCGACGGTGACGGCACCGACCCGCAGGCCGATCTTGGGGGCTTCGAAGGCGGCGGCGATGGCCAGCGCCATCGAGTCGGCGCCGCCGCTGACCGCGACCAGGACCAGCGGCGAGCCGGGCGCGGCCGGGGTCCGGGGCAGCCCGGAGGGGTGGCGCGCGGCGTTGCCGATCAGGGTGGTGCCGACCGCGGCACCCACCAGCGGCGCCCCGGCCGGGCGCTCCCGGGGCCGGCGCACCGGCGCGGTGAAGGTGGAACCGGCCTCGGCGGCGAGGTCGGTGAGCGTACGGCGAACGGCCAGGCGTATCGCGGCGACGGCGGGGTGAGGACCCACGGCGGACGACTCCTCGACGGAGGGGGGACAGGACGTGCGGCGGACGCGGCGGGGACCGCGCACCCGCATGAGCACCCGGTTACCGGGCGCTCACAGATGGTGGCAGATAGTGGCCACCCACTACGCCACCCGCGCCCCCGGCAGGTCGACCGTCCCACGTTCGGGTGAATGAAGAAACGCTTCTTCACTCGTCGTCGGCCTGATTGGACCACTCGTACGAGCGGGTTTGACCGGCGCGCGCCGCTTGCCGTCCGGCGTACGGCGCGCCCGCGTCACGACCGCGCTCAGCGGGCCACCCGGGCCACCCAGGCGGCCGGGTCGTGGATCTCGTCCTTGGTGGGCAGGGTGTTCGGGGAGGTCCACACCCGGTTGAACCCCTCCATGCCGACCTGCTCCACCACCCCGCGCACGAACACCGCGCCGTCCTGGTACTGGCGCAGCTTCGCGTCCATGCCGAGCAGCCGGCGCAGCAGCAGGTCGAGCCGGTTGGCGCCGCGGTCCCGGCGCTGCTGGAACTTCTCCCGGATCTCGGCGACCGTCGGCACCACGGCCGGCCCGACGCCGTCCATCACCACGTCCGCGTGGCCCTCCAGCAGCGACATCACGGCCGTCAGCCGGCCGAGGATCTCGCGCTGCGCGGGCGACTGGACGATCTCCAGCAGGTTCCCGGAGGAGGCGCCCTCCCGGCTGCCGCCACCCGGCAGGCCGCCGAGCGAACCCGCCGCGTCCCGCAGCCGCTCCAGCAGGGCGCCCGGGTCGACGTCCGTCTCGGCGAGGAAGGACTGCACCTCGGACTGGATGTGGTCACGCAGCCACGGCACCGCGGTGAACTGCGTCCGGTGCGTCTCCTCGTGCAGGCAGACCCAGAGCCGGAAGTCGGACGGGTCGACGTCCAGCTCCCGCTCGACGTGCACGATGTTCGGCGCCACCAGCAGCAGCCGGCCCGGCCCGGGGCCCTCCGGCCCCAGCCGCGGCTTGTCGAACAGCGCCGCCGGGCTGTCCGGCGCCTCCAGCGGGGGCTCGGCCGGGGCGAAGGTCTCGTACTGGCCCAGCACCTTGGTGGACAGGAACGCCAGCAGCGCCCCGACCTCGATCCCGGTCGCCTTCTCGCCCACCGCGCCGAACACCCCGGCCGCCGTGCTGTTCGCCCGACGCGCCTGGAGCTTCTCCACCAGCGGCTGGACGACCGTGCGGAAGCCCGCCACGTTGGCCCGGATCCACCCCGGACGGTCCACCACCAGCACCGGCGTCGCCGCGGCCTGGGACAGGCTGGACGAACGCATGCCGGTGAACGCCCGCACGTGCTCCTCCGCCTCCAGGGCGTGCCGGCGCAGCTCGGCGACCACCGCCGCCGCTTCCTCCCGGCTCACTTCCGGACCCGGCCGCACCAACCTGGTCGCGGTTGCGACCGCGAGGTTCCAGTCGACCATGTCAGCACCGCCACTCGCGCTCGTCATGCCCTCACCGTACGTGCTCCCCACCACCAACGGCAGCCACCCGCCGCGAACACCTCTCCCCAACGGGCCCCGGCCCCACCGGTCTCCGGCCGCGGCCGGTGGCGGGCGGCGGACCGGTGCGCGGCGGCGGGGTGCCTCCGGGCCGCCGGGCCGGGGCCGTTGAAGGGCGGCGGCGGGGTTGTTGAAGGGCGGCGGCGGGTCAGTGGCAGCCGCAGGTGGTGAGGCGGGCGGCGACGCGGTCCATCGCGGCGCGGGCGGTGTCGGCGGGGGCGGCGGTACGGGTCATGACGGCGAAGGCGAGCAGGCGGCCGTCGGCGTCGACGACGGTGCCCGCGAGGGTGTTGACGCCGCTGAGGGTGCCGGTCTTGGCGCGGATCAGGCCGGCCGCGTCGGCGGCGCCGGACCCGGAGCCGTAGCGCTTGTTGAGGGTGCCGGTGAAGCCGGCGACCGGGAGGCCGGTGAGCACCGGGCGCAGGGCGGGGTGCTGCTCGGAGGCGGCCAGCGCGAGGAGTCGGACCAGGACGGCGGGCGGTATCGCGTTGCCCGGGTGCAGGCCGCTGCCGTCGTTGAGGACCACGGTGCCCATCGGCACGCCGAGCCGGGTGAGCTCCTGGGTGACGGCGGCCGCGGCGCCCTCGAAGCTCGCGGGCTGGTGGGCGGCGATGGCGACCTGACGGGCGATCGCCTCGGCGAGCTGGTTGTCGGAGGTGGTCAGCAGGCGTTCGACCAGCCGGGCGACGGTCGGCGAGAAGACGTCGCCGAGGGGCGCCGTGCCGGTGGCGGTCGGGGCGGGCGCGGGCGCGGCGGCGGGGCCGGCCTTGCCCGTCACGGTGATGCCGCGGGCCCGGAGCAGCGCGGCGAAGGCCTCGGCGGCCGCGGCCGCCGGGTCGGCGACCCGGTCCGGCGCGTCCTCCCGGCTCTTCGGGTCCGCCTTGGCCTCGTCCACCATCAGCGGGACCACCAGGGCGATGTTCTGAGCGTCGTGGTTCCTGTGCTGCGGGCCGCCCGCGTACATCGACAGGTCGTAGTCCAGCTGGACCGTCGTGGTGCCGAGGCCCTTGAGGCTGTCGGCGGTCTGCTGGGCGAGGGAGTCCAGTGAGGCGGGGGCGGTGTCGGCGTCGGCCGGCTGACCGCCGATCTGCACCTGGTCGGCGGGCAGCGCGGTGAGCGTCGGGTCGCCGCCGCCGACCAGGGTGATGGTGCCCGGGGCCGCGCCCTGGACCACCCGGGTGTGCAGCCGGGTGTCGCCCGGGATGAGGGACAGGGCCGCGACCGCGGTGGCCAGCTTGGTGGTGGAGGCGGGGGTGGCCGGGGTGTTCTCCCCGGAGCCGTACAGGAGTTGGCCGGTGCCGGCGTCCGCGACGGCGAAGGTGACCTCGCCGAGGTTCTTGTCGGCGAGCACGGCGGCGAGCGCCTGCCGGAGGCCCTGCGCGGTGGGGACGGCGGCGCCCGGGCCGCCCTCGACGGCGGCCAGGACGGCGCCCGGCGCGGGGGCCGGGCGCGCAGCGGACGCGTCGCCACCCCCGGTGGCGGGCACGGAGGCGCCGGGCACGGAGGCCGCGGGCGTGGGCGCGGCGGGCGGCGCGGCCCGACGGGCGGGTGCGGCGCCCGGGTCGTCGTTCGACCGGGGACCGGCGCCGCCCTTCCCGTGCTCGCCCTTCCTCCCGCCGTGGCCGTTCGGTCCGTCGTGGTCCTCGCCCTCGCCCGGCCCGGCGCTGTGCCCGCCCGGCGGCGGGGCCGGCTGCGCGACCGCACCACCCGAGGTCAGGACCGTACCGACGACCAGGAGCGCCGCTCCGAACAGCCCCGCGGCCGTCCCCCCGCGGCGGCCCGCCGCCCCTCCCCCTGTGCCCACCGACCGGCCCCTTTCCCGAGCACCCGCTCCCGTAGGAGACACTTGGATTCTGTCAGTCCCTACCTTGGAGGAACCGTTGGAGTTCGACGTCCTTATCGAAATCCCGAAGGGCTCTCGTAACAAGTACGAGGTCGACCACGAGACCGGCCGTCTGCGGCTCGACCGGATGCTCTTCACCTCGACCCGCTACCCGGCCGACTACGGCTACGTCGAGGGCACGCTCGGCGAGGACGGCGACCCGCTGGACGCCCTGGTCATCCTGGACGAGCCGACCTTCCCGGGTTGCCTCATCAAGTGCCGCGCCATCGGCATGTTCCAGATGACCGACGAGGCCGGCGGCGACGACAAGCTGCTCTGCGTCCCGGCGACGGACCCGCGCTGGGAGCACCTGCGCGACATCCACCACGTGTCGGAGTTCGACCGCCTGGAGATCCAGCACTTCTTCGAGGTCTACAAGGACCTGGAGCCGGGCAAGTCCGTCGAGGGCGCCAACTGGGTCGGCCGCGCCGAGGCCGAGGCCGAGGTCACCGCTTCGATCAAGCGTCTGGCGGAGCAGGGCGGCCACTGAGCCGTCGTTCCGATCCCACTCGGCCGGGGACGGTCGGAGGCAGGTCGGGACAGCCCGGGGCCGGGGTTCGCGGATTCGTCCGCGGACCCCGGCCTCTGTCGTGTCCGGGGACGGGACGTCTTGCCGACAGCCTGTCGGCAAGACGTGAAGTTAGGTTAGGCTAACCACACATTCAGCCGATTCCCACCGGCCGATCCCGGACCCTGGAGGCCGCATGCCCACGCCCGCGCCCGCCCCGTTCTCCACCGTGCTCCGCACCGCCAGCAGCGAGGAGCACGAGGCCGCCGAACAGTCCTCGTTCATGAGCCGGCTGCTGGGCGGCGGTCTCGGGATCGAGGCGTACGCCGACCTCACCGGCCAGCTCTGGTACGTCTACCGGGCCCTGGAGGACCGGGCCGAGCAGCTCGCGGAGCACCCGCTGGCGGGCCCCTTCATCGACCGGTCGCTGCTGCGCACCGCCGCCATCGAGCGCGACCTGGCGCACCTGCGCGGGCCCGACTGGCGGGACGGCCTGGCCCCGCTGCCGGCCACCGCCGCGTACGTCGCCCGGCTGGAGGAGCTGGCCGCCGAGTGGCCGGCCGGGTACCTCGCGCACCACTACACCCGCTACCTGGGCGACCTGTCGGGCGGTCAGATCATCCGGGGCATAGCGGAGAAGACCTGGGGCTTCGAGCGCAAGGGCGACGGCGTGCGGTTCTACGTCTTCGAGGAGGTCGACAACCCG
Source organism: Kitasatospora sp. NPDC057518 (assembly GCF_042802075.1). Lineage (NCBI taxonomy): Bacteria > Bacillati > Actinomycetota > Actinomycetes > Kitasatosporales > Streptomycetaceae > Kitasatospora > Kitasatospora sp. NPDC057518. The sequence continues at coordinate 225 of NZ_JBHVEU010000239.1, read as the reverse complement.
GCCGCCTTCAAGCGCGAGTACCGGGCGAAGCTGGACGCGGCCGGGGAGGCGATGGACGAGGTCGAGCGGCGCCGGGTGGTCGAGGAGTGCAAGCGGGCCTTCGTGCTCAACGGGGCGGTCTTCCGCGACCTGGACACGCGCTACCCGCTGAGTGCGTAAACGTTCCTCCTTACCCCCTTGCGGCGGGCCTTCTCCAGCTCCTTGGTACGGCGCTCCTCGCGGACC
>NZ_JBHVEU010000238.1:0-13951 GCF_042802075.1 Kitasatospora sp. NPDC057518 | reverse complement strand
GCCGTACGCGGCCCGGCCCCTTCGCCGAAGATACGAGAGAGTTGGTCCCGTCGTGGTTCTCGGGTTCTCGATTGCCCTGATCATCTTCAGTCTGCTGATGATCCTTCTGGTGCTGCTGCACAAGGGGAAGGGCGGCGGCCTGTCCGACATGTTCGGCGGTGGCTCGATGTCCACCGGCGGCGGTTCGGCGGTGGCCGAGCGCAACCTGGACCGCATCACCATCGTGGTCGGCCTGGGCTGGTTCGCCTCCATCATCGTCCTCGGCCTGCTGATGAAGTCCTCGGTCTGACGTAACCCTGACGCCCCGTCGCCCGAGCGCCTATCCTGGGACGGTCGGGTGCGGAGGCGGTGGTGGCGGAGGCTTAACTCCTGCTTACACTAGGACGACTTTCGCCACCGACGCGCACCGCGGCGGGTCGGCGCACCAGTACGCAGGGAGTCAGACCGTGGCAAGTGGCAATGCCATCCGTGGCAGCAGGGTCGGGGCCGGCCCGATGGGCGAGGCGGAGCGCGGCGAGTCCGCCCCGCGCAACCGGATCTCCTTCTGGTGCGCGAACAAGCACGAGACCCGTCCCAGCTTCGCGGCCGAAGCGGCGATCCCGGACACCTGGGACTGCCCGCGCTGCGGCTTCCCGGCCGGCCAGGACCAGCACAACCCGCCGGCGCCCTCGCGCAACGAGCCGTACAAGACCCACCTCGCCTACGTCCGCGAGCGGCGCACCGACGCCGACGGCGAGGCGATCCTGGCCGAGGCGCTGGCGAAGCTCCGCGGCGAGATCTGAGCGGAGCGCCGGAGCGGAACGCAGCGGTCCGGACAGAACAGCGCGAAGGGCGCCCCCGTCGGTGACGGTGGCGCCCTTCGGCGTTGCCGGATCCGGTCAGGCCGAGGCCGGCGGGTAGAGCTGCGGCGGGATCCGCTCCGCGGCGGCGCGGTCCAGCAGCCACAGGGTGCGGCTGCGGCCGTACGCGCCGGAGGCGGGCGCCTGGAGCTCGCCGGGGCCGGACAGGGCCAGCGCGACCGCGCCCGCCTTGTCCTCGCCGGCGGCCAGCAGCCAGACCTCGCGGGCGGTGCGGATCGCCGGGAGGGTGAGCGAGACCCGGGTCGGCGGGGGCTTGGGGGCCCCGCGCACGCCGACCACGGTCAGCTCGGTCTCCCGGACGCCCGGGTGCTCGGGGAAGAGCGAGGCGACGTGGGTGTCCGGGCCGACGCCGAGCAGCAGCACGTCGAAGGCCGGGACGCCGAGCCGGTCGCCCGGCCCGGCCGCCTTCGCCAGCTCCTCGGCGTAGCGGGCGGCGGCGGCCTCCACGTCCGAGCCGTCCACTCCGTCCGAGGCGGGCATCTCGTGCACCCGCGCCGGGTCGAGCGGGACGGCGTCCAGCAGCTCGGCGCGGGCCTGGACGGCGTTGCGCTCCGGGTCGGCGGCGGGCAGGAAGCGCTCGTCGCCCCACCAGAGGTCCAGCCGGCCCCAGTCGACCGCGTCGCGCGCCGGGGAGGCGGCGATCGCGGCCAGCAGGGCGTTGCCGTTGCGCCCGCCGGTGAGCACCACCGAGGCGCTGCCGCGGGCGGCCTGGGCGTCCACGATCCGGGTGATCAGCCGGGCCGCGGCCGCCTGGGCCATCAGCTCCTTGTCCCGGTGGACGACCAGCTGCGGGGTCGCGTTGGTCATGCGCCGTCCTTGCCGGTGCGCTTGCCGGCGGCCTTGCGGGCGGGCTTCTTCTCCGCCGCCCCGGCGGTCACCCGCTCGGGGTTGGCCACGGCCTGCTCCACGGCCGCCTCGGCGGCCTCCTCGACGGCCTCCTCCGCGACCTCGCGGGCGACCTGCTCGGCCGCCGCGGTCTCGGCGTTGGACGGCTCGTGCAGCCGGTCGACGGGCGTGCGCACGGCCGTCGCGTAGATGTCGTCCGGGTCCAGGCGGCGCAGCTCCTCGGCGATCAGCTCCGAGGTCTCGCGCCGCTTGAGCGCCACCTGGCGGTCCGGCGAGCCGGGCATGGAGAGCGTGCCCAGCAGGCCGTCCGGGCGGTCCAGGGTGATGTCCCCGTCCTTGGTGCGCAGGTGCACCGCGGTGATGCCGGGGCCGTTGGTGACGACCCGCTCGACGGGCACCTGGAGCCGGTTGGTCAGCCAGAGGCCGAGCAGCTCGACGCTGGGGTTGTAGGACTCGCCCTCGACCACCGCGGAGACGATCGTGGACGGCCGCTGGTCCAGTGCGGCGGCCAGCATCGAGCGCCAGCCGGTGACCCGGGTCCAGGCCAGGTCGGTGTCGCCCGGGGTGTAGCTCTGCGCGCGCTGGGCGAGCTGGCCGACCGGGGACTCGGCGGTGACGGCGTCGGTGATCCGGCGCTGGGCGATCGAGCCCAGCGGGTCCTGCGCCGGGTGGTGCGGAGCGTTGTCCGGCCACCAGACCACGGTCGGGGCGTCCGGCAGCAGCAGCGGCAGGACCACCGACTGGGCGTGCGCGGCGAGTTCGCCGTGCATCCGCAGGACGACCGTCTCGCCGGAGCCGGCGTCGGAGCCGACCAGGATCTCGGCGTCCAGCCGGGTCTCGGCGCGGGCCCGGGGCGAGCGCCCGGCGCGCTTGATCACCGCGAGGGTGCGCATCGGGTGCTCGCGGGAGGCGTCGTTGGCGGCCTTGAGGGCGTCGTAGGCGCTGCCCTCGTCGGTCACGATCACCAGGGTGAGCACCATGCCGGCGGCGCCCGAGCCGCGGGCCCGGCGCGCCTCCATCAGCGCGGCGTTGATCTTGCTGGACGTCGTGTTGGTGAGGTCGATCTTCATGGCCGGCGCCAGCTCCTGCCGTCTCGTGCGAGCATCTCGTCCGCCTCGACGGGACCCCAGGTCCCCGCCGCGTACTGGGCGGGCTTGCCGTGGGTGTCCCAGTACTTCTCGATCGGGTCGAGGATCTGCCAGGAGAGCTCGACCTCCTGGTGGCGCGGGAACAGGTTGGCGTCGCCGAGCAGCACGTCGAGGATGAGCCGCTCGTACGCCTCCGGGCTGGACTCGGTGAAGGACTCGCCGTAGGCGAAGTCCATCGTGACGTCCCGCACCTCGAAGGAGGTGCCCGGCACCTTGGAGCCGAACCGCACCGTCACGCCCTCGTCCGGCTGGACCCGGATGACCAGGGCGTTCTGCCCCAGCTCCTCGGTCGCGTAGGAGTCGAAGGGCAGGTACGGGGCGCGCTGGAAGACGACCGCGATCTCGGTCACCCGGCGGCCCAGGCGCTTGCCGGTGCGCAGGTAGAACGGGACGCCCGCCCAGCGGCGGTTGTTGATCTCCAGCTTGATGGCCGCGTAGGTGTCGGTCTTGGAGTCGGGGTCGATGCCGTCCTCGTCCAGGTAGCCGACGACCTCCTCGCCGCCCTGCCAGCCGGCCGCGTACTGGCCGCGCACGGTGTGCCGGCCGAGGTCGGCCGGGAGCTTGACGGCGCTGAGCACCTTGAGCTTCTCGGCCACCAGCGCCTTCGGGTGGAAGGAGGCGGGCTCCTCGATGGCGGTGAGCGCCATCAGCTGGAGCAGGTGGTTCTGGATCACGTCACGGGCGGAGCCGATGCCGTCGTAGTAGCCGGCCCGGCCGCCGATGCCGATGTCCTCGGCCATGGTGATCTGCACGTGGTCGACGTACGACCGGTTCCAGATCGGCTCGAACATCTGGTTGGCGAAGCGCAGCGCCAGGATGTTCTGGACCGTCTCCTTGCCCAGGTAGTGGTCGATCCGGAAGACCTCGTCCCGGGGGAAGACCTCGTGGACGACCTTGTTGAGCTCCTGAGCGCTCTCCAGGTCGTGGCCGAAGGGCTTCTCGATGACCGCGCGGCGCCAGGAGCCCTGCGGCGGGTCGGCCAGGCCGTGCTTCTTGAGCTGCTGGACGACGGTGGGGAAGAACTTCGGCGGGACGGACAGGTAGAAGGCGAAGTTGCCGCCGGTGCCCTGGGCCTTGTCCAGCTCCTCGATGGTCTCGCGCAGCTTGTCGAAGGCCTCGTCGTCGTCGAAGGTTCCGTGGACGAACCGCATGCCCTTGGCGAGCTGCTGCCAGACCTCCTCCCGGAACGGGGTGCGGGCGTGGTCCCGGACGGCGTCGTGGACCTCCTTGGCGAAGTCCTCGTCGTCCCACTCGCGGCGGGCGAAGCCGACGAGGGAGAAGCCCGGCGGAAGCAGACCGCGGTTGGCCAGATCGTAGATGGCCGGCATCAGCTTCTTGCGGGACAGGTCGCCGGTGACCCCGAAGATGACCAGACCGGACGGCCCCGCGATGCGCGGGAGCCGTCGGTCGGAGGGGTCACGAAGCGGGTTGACGGGGGCGGGCGGGAGGTCGTCCGCGTCCGATTCCGGAGTCAACTCGGGGAAATCAGTGCTCACTTGATGGGCTCCGCTTTCGTGCGCTGGCTGTGAGCAGGGGTCACTTCTCGTCGGCGAAGGAGGCGAGCGAGGCGGTGACGGTGTCGAGCAGCTCGTTCCAGGACTGCTCGAACTTCTCGACGCCCTCGTCCTCCAGGAGCTGGACGACGTCGTCGTAGTCCACGCCGGCGGCGGCGATCGCGTCCAGCACGGCCTTGGCGTCGGCGTAGTTGGGGACGATCGTGTTGCCGGTGACCACGCCGTGGTCGCCGGTGGCCTCCAGGGTGGCCTCGGGCATCGTGTTGACGGTGCCGGGGGCGACCAGCTCGGTGACGTACAGGGTGTCCGGCAGGGCCGGGTCCTTGACGCCGGTGGAGGCCCACAGCGGGCGCTGCGGCTTGGCGCCGGCGGCCTCCAGGGCGGCCCAGCGGGCAGTGCCGGAGGTCTTGCCGTCGACGCTGCCGAAGACCTCCTCGTACGCCTGGTAGGCGAGGCGGGCGTTGGCCAGCGCGGCCTTGGAGCGCAGGTCCTTCGCCTCGCCGCCGATCTTGTCCAGGCGCTTGTCGATCTCGGTGTCCACGCGGGAGACGAAGAAGGAGGCGACCGACTCGATCTGGGAGAGGTCCAGGCCCTTGGCCTTGGCGGTCTCCAGGCCGGTCAGGTAGGCGTCGATGACGGCCTTGTAGCGCTCCAGCGAGAAGATCAGCGTGACGTTGACGCTGATGCCCTTGCCGATGACCTCGGCGATCGCGGGCAGGCCGGCCTTGGTGGCGGGGATCTTGATGAAGACGTTCGGGCGGTCGACCAGCCACCACAGCTGCTTGGCCTCGGCCACGGTGGTGGCGGTCTCGTGCGCCAGGCGCGGGTCGACCTCGATGGAGACCCGGCCGTCGCGGCCGTTGGAGGCGTCGTAGACCGGGCGCAGCACGTCGGCCGCGTCGCGCACGTCCGAGGTGGTGATCATGCGGATCGCCTCGTCGGTGGTGACCTTGCGGACGGCGAGGTCGCGCAGCTGGCCGTCGTAGGAGTCGTCGCCGGAGCCGGCGATGGCCTTCTGGAAGATGGTCGGGTTGGTGGTCACGCCCACCACGTGCTTGTTCTGCACCAGTTCGGCCAGGTTGCCGGAGTTCAGCCGCTTGCGGCTGAGGTCGTCCAGCCAGATCGCAACGCCTTCGTCGCTGAGGCGCTTCAGTGCGTCAGTCATGGTGCTTCAGTCCCTTGTTCTTGCTTCGTGGGGTGGTCGGGAGGGGGCCGCTAGCGGTTGACGGCCTCGAGGGAGCGCAGGGCGTTGTGGGCCTCGGCCACCACGCGCTCGGTGGTGATGCCGAACTCCTCGAACAGCACCTTGTAGTCGGCGGAGGCGCCGAAGTGCTCCAGCGAGACGATCCGGCCGTGGTCGCCGACCAGCTCGCGCCAGCCCTGGGCGATGCCGGCCTCGACCGAGACGCGGGCCTTGACCGACGGCGGCAGCACGCTGTCGCGGTAGGCCTGGTCCTGCTCCTGGAACCACTCGAAGGACGGCAGCGAGACCACCCGGGTGGCGATGCCCTCGGCCTCCAGCGCCTCGCGGGCCTGGACGGCCAGCTGGACCTCGGAGCCGGTGCCGAGCAGGATCACCTGCGGGTCGCCGGTGGAGGCCTCGGCCAGGATGTAGCCGCCCTTCGCGGTGCCCTCGGCGGAGCCGAAGACCTCGCGGTCGAAGGTCGGGACGCCCTGGCGGGTCAGCGCCAGGCCGACCGGGCCGGGGTGGCTGGTGTGGCGCTCGACGATGGTGCGCCAGGCGACGGCGGTCTCGTTGGCGTCGGCCGGGCGGACCATGGCCAGGCCCGGGATGGCGCGCAGCGAGGCCATGTGCTCGACCGGCTGGTGGGTCGGGCCGTCCTCGCCGAGGCCGATCGAGTCGTGCGTCCAGACGTAGGTGACCGGCAGCTTCATCAGCGCGGCCAGGCGGACGGCCGGGCGCATGTAGTCGGCGAAGACCAGGAAGGTGCCGCCGTAGACCCGGGTCTTCCCGTGCAGGGCGATGCCGTTCATGGTCGAGCCCATGGCGTGCTCGCGGATGCCGAAGTGGATCGTCCGGCCGTACGGGCTCGCCGACTTCAGCGGGTTGCCCTCGGGCAGGAAGGAGCTGTCCTCGTCGATGGTGGTGAGGTTGGACTCGGCGAGGTCGGCCGAGCCGCCCCACAGCTCCGGGATCACCGCGCCGATCGCCTTGAGGGTGTCGCCGGAGGCCTTGCGGGTGGCGACGTCCTTGCCGGCCGGGAAGGACGGGACGGCCTTCTTCCAGCCCTCGGGCAGCTCGCCGGCCTCGATGCGGTCGAACTCGGCCGCGCGGTGCGGGTTGGCGGCGCGCCAGGCCTCGAAGCCCTGCTGCCACTGGTCGCGGGCGGCCTTGCCGCGCTTGATGACCTGGCGGGCGTGCCCGATGACCTGGTCGCTGACCTCGAAGGTCTTCTCCGGGTCGAAGCCCAGGACCTTCTTGGTGGCGGCGATCTCGGCGGCGCCGAGCGCGGAGCCGTGCGCCTTGGCGGTGTTCTGGGCGTCCGGGGCCGGCCAGGCGATGATCGTCCGCATCGCGATCATCGACGGGCGGGAGGTCTCGGCCTTGGCCGCGGCCAGCGCCTCGGCCAGGGCGGCCACGTCGATGTCGCCGTTGGACTTCGGGGTGACGCGCTGGACGTGCCAGCCGTACGCCTCGTAGCGCTTGAGGACGTCCTCGGAGAAGGCGGTCTCGGTGTCGCCCTCGATCGAGATGTGGTTGTCGTCGTAGACGGCGACCAGGTTGCCCAGCTTCTGGTGGCCCGCCAGCGACGAGGCCTCGGCGGAGATGCCCTCCTCCAGGTCGCCGTCGGAGACGATCGCCCAGACCGTGTGGTCGAAGGGGGACTCGCCGGCCGGGGCCTCCGGGTCGAACAGGCCGCGCTCGTAGCGGGCGGCCATCGCCATGCCGACCGCGTTGGCGATGCCCTGGCCCAGCGGGCCGGTGGTGGTCTCCACACCCGCGGTGTGGCCGTGCTCGGGGTGGCCGGGGGTACGGCTGCCCGCGACGCGGAAGGCCTTCAGGTCGTCCAGCTCCAGGCCGTAGCCGGCGAGGTAGAGCTGGGTGTAGAGCGTCAGGCTGGTGTGGCCGGGGGAGAGGACGAAGCGGTCGCGTCCGACCCAGGACGGGTCGGTCGGGTCGTGGCGCAGGAACCGCTGGAAGATCAGGTACGCGGCCGGGGCCAGCGACATGGCCGTCCCGGGGTGTCCGTTACCGACCTTCTGGACAGCGTCCATGGCCAGGACGCGCGCCGTGTCAACGGTGCGCTCATCCAGATCGGTCCACTCGAATGCGTTCGTCGGCGCAGTGCTCACCCTGTCTCAGGGCTCCTTCCATTGTGAAGAGTGACCCCGTGAATGGGGACCGGGTCGGCCACGGCGCTGTGGTCCCGACGCTGGGTGGTGCCGGTCACGGAGGGTAGATCCCGCTTCTGTCCGCGAGCCTACCGTCCGGGGTGCGGCTCACCCTCCGTGCTGGGACAACCGGCAATTCCGCATGCAGATTCCCACTGGAGCGGTGCGGATGGATTTGTCCCAGACTCTCCCGGTTCGCGCCGTCGCGCCGCTCCGGTGGTCAGGACGGGCTAGCGGACCCGCCGGAGGCGCTCGACGGCCCCGCCCGGGCGGTTCACCCGGGGGTGTGCGTTCCGCCTCGCCGGGGGACCCCGGAGCCGGATGGGATATATGGAACGTCTATGGTGTCGTGGTACGCGCAGAGCGGACGATTCGGGACCCTTCGTTCCTGTGGACGCCTGCGAAGATTCATCTTCAGTTGGGGTGTTAGTGACCGCCGTCGAAACCCGTCCCGCCGGGGTCACCGGGGCGACTCCTGCGCACCGGCCGTTCGGGGCCCGTGTCGGCGCGTTCGTCGCATTGACCAAGCCGCGGATCATCGAGCTGCTGCTGATGAGCACCGTGCCGGTGATGTTCCTGGCCCAGCAGGGCGTGCCGAACATGCTGTTGGTGCTGAAGGTCGTCGTCGGCGGCTACCTCTCGGCCGGCGGCGCCAACGCCCTCAACATGTACATCGACCGCGACATCGACGCGGTCATGTCGCGCACCGAGCGGCGTCCGATCGTCACCGGGATGGTGTCGCCGCGCGAGGCGCTGGTGTTCGGCATCGTCCTCGCCGTCGTCTCCACCCTGCTGCTGGGCTTCGGGGTCAACTGGCTGTCGGCCTGGCTGGCGCTCGGCGCGCTGCTGTTCTACGTGTTCGTCTACACGCTGGGGCTCAAGCGGCGCACCTCGCAGAACATCGTCTGGGGCGGCATCGCCGGCTGCATGCCCGTCCTGATCGGCTGGTCCTCGGTGACCAACTCGGTGTCCTGGGCCGCGGTGATGCTGTTCCTGGTCGTGTTCTTCTGGACGCCGCCGCACACCTGGGTCCTGTCGATGAAGGTCCGCGACGACTACGAGCGGGCCGGCGTGCCGATGCTGCCGGTCGTCAAGGGCAACGTGGCCGTCGGCAAGCAGGTCGTCGCCTACTCCTGGGTGATGGTGGCGGTCTCGCTGGCGGTCTGGCCGCTGGGCCACATGAGCTGGCTGTACCCGGTCGCCGCGGTGCTGCTGGGCGGGGCCTGGCTGCGCGAGGCGCACGCGCTGTACGGGCGGGCCAAGGCCGGGATCGTGGGCGCGAAGCTCAAGGAGATGCGGCTGTTCCACTGGTCGATCACCTACCTGTCGCTGCTGATGGTGGTCTGCGCGATCGACCCGTTCGTCAAGTAGAGGCTTACGAAGCAGAGGCTTACGCGAAGAGCCCCGGTCCAGGCGGACCGGGGCTCTTCGCGTTCTCAGCGGGCGGGCAGCTCGGAGGGGCCGACATGGCCGTCCAGCCAGTCCCGCAGCGGCTGGGAGGCGTGCAGGAAGCCGGCGATCCGGGTGTGGGCGGCGCGGGTGCCCAGCCACTTCGCGGGCTCCCACTCCTGCCAGGCCACCAGGCCCTTGTGGCGCAGCAGCCCGATCCGGGGGTGGTCCTTGGGGTAGCCGCGCGGGGCCGACTTGAGGGAGTCCCGGCCCACGACCAGCGGGCCCTGCTGCTCCACCCGGGCGATCACGCGCTCCAGCTCCGCGCCGGTGACGTCCTCCGCGACGGCGGCGCGGTAGCGCTCCAGCTGGTCCGGGGCGAGCTGGTAGAGGCCGTTGCCGCAGGCCAGCCCGTCGGCGGAGAGCTGGATGTAGCCGCCGCTCTCCAGATGGGCGCCGATGTGGGTCTTGTACGGGGACTTGTCGGCGCTGAACCGGATGTCGCGGTTGGGCCGGAAGATCTTCCCCGGCCCGAACTCCGGCTCCAGTTCGGCGAGCAGCAGCTCCATCGGGGCCCGGACGACGCCGTCGTAGACGTCCTTGTGGGCCTGCCAGAAGGTCTTGGAGTTGTCGGCTTCCAGGTGCTCGTAGAAGTCGAGCGCCTCGGCCGGCCAGCCGGAGAAGGTCACCCCTCCAGTATGTGGCCCGGTGCACAGGGCGCTCCCGTCGCCAGCGGCGCTACCGGTGGGTAGCATGCGGGACATGAGCAGCGCAGAGACCGCCACCGCCGCGCCGGACGCCCGCACCGAGCGCCGCGCCAAGCGCATCGCCAAGCACCTCACCAGCTTCGCCCGCGAGCACGGGGGCGGCGACGCCGTCGTCGAGTACGTCGGCTCCGTGGCCACCCGCATCGTGGTCGTCGGCGCGGACGGCGCCTGGGGCGACCAGGTCGCCCCCAGCTACGCCGTGGGCAAGCGCGCCGCCGAGCTGGCCGGGCTGACCCTGCACGACGACTTCGAGGGCGAGCTGGGCCTCAAGGTCAAGACCGGCGCGTACGAGTGGAAGCGGATGGCCGGCATCCAGATCTGACCGCGTCCCGGTACGACGAACGGCCCGGTTCCCCCACGCGGGGGAGCCGGGCCGTCGGCGTGTGCGCGGTCAGACCGCGGCGGGCTGCGGGGTCTGGGCGGGGAGCTGGTCGGTGACCGCCTCGGCCCCGCGGGTGCGCAGGGCGAGGGGGACGCGCAGGGCGGCGATCCAGGTCAGTGCCGCGAGGAGCATGTGGAGGCCGACCATCAGCTCGGGGGCGTCGGTGAAGTACTGGATGAAGCCCAGGACGCCCTGGAGGAGGAGGACGGCCAGCAGCTCCTTGGTGCGGGACCTGGCCGCCTGGGGGGCCTTCACGGCGGCGAGGACGAAGATCACCGCGATGGCCAGGCCCACGGACACGAACGCGAAGTCGGCGTGGAACTGGGCGAGGCGGTCGTAGTCGATCGGGATGCGCGGGACGATCTTGTTGTCCTTGGGCGTGCCGGGGTGGTGGCCGGCGCCGGTCACCAGGGTGCCGGCCGCGACGAGCAGGCCGATCACGGTGACCAGGACGTAGGACAGCTGGTGGACCGGGCGGGGCACCACGAGCGTCGGCGGGCCGTCGCCCTCCTTGGACCGCTCCCACATCAGCAGCGCGACCCAGACCAGGGCCATCGCGGCGATCATGTGCAGCGCCACGGTGTACGGGTTGAGGCCGGTCAGCACGGTGATGCCGCCGAGCACGGCGTTGCTCATCACCAGCCAGAACTGGGCCCAGCCGAGCCGGGTCATGCTGTGCCGCCAGGGCCGGTGGCAGCGGGCGGCCAGGATGGCCCAGCCGACGGCGGCGCTCAGCACGTAGGTGAGCATCCGGTTGGTGAATTCGACGATGCCGTGGAAGCCCATCTCGGCGGTGGGCGTCAGGCTCTCGTCGGTGCACCGGGGCCAGGTCGTACAGCCGAGGCCGGAGGCGGTGAGGCGGACGGCGCCGCCGGTGACGACGATCACCACGCTCATCACCAGCGCGGCGAACGTGGCACGCCGGACCATCTCGGCGGATGGCTGCCAGCGCTCGGCGAGCAGGGAGAAGGGATTAGGCACGCGGTCAATCGTAGGCGGCCTTACAGGCGATCTTGGGGCGGGGCACGGGCCGCGCGGCGGTGTGGCGCGGGTGGTGCGGCGGGAGGCGGCGGAGCCGGCGGGCGGCGACACGCTGGGGTGCGACACGCGGACAAACCGGGGTGGTTCGGTCAAGGAGGTTATTGGTCTTGACCAATCACCCGTTTGGCCGAAAGAGTGCGGATTGGTCCATACCTTTTTGAGGACCCCTCCCCCCATCTACGCCCGCACGCAAGCGGAGACCTGCACATGCGCATACCCATTTCCGCCGCCGCGCTCGCGGTAGGCGGCTCGCTCGCTCTGGCCGGGCTCGTCGCGCCGGCCGCCCAGGCCGTCGGCACCGACCAGGAGTGCCGCAGCCTCGGGGTCGCCAACCTCTACGGCGAGTTCATCGAGGGCGACGACACCCACACCCCCGACGCCGAGGGCGCGGTCGCGGTCGGCGGCAACGCCGACTTCACCGGCGGCTTCTCGGTCGGCCAGGAGCTCACCCAGGCCCAGGTCGACGCGCTGCCCGGCAAGAACGCCCTGGTCGTGGCCGGCAAGCTCACCGGCCACAACACCCAGGTGATGAAGGGCAACGGCGTCTTCGGCTCCAAGGCCGACGGCGCGGTGGCCCAGGCCCACGCCGGCACCGTCAACCAGGGCCCCTCGCCGATCGACTTCAAGGCCGAGTTCGCCAAGCTGCGCGCCGCCGCCACCTCGCTGGCCGCCGTCCCGCAGACCGCCGGCGCCACCGTCCAGGCCGAGGGCGCCAAGCTGACGCTCACCGGCGGCGACGCGAAGTACAACAGCTTCACCGTCGACGCGGCGAAGCTGCAGGGCGCCAAGGACGTCTACCTCAAGGTGCCGGCCGGCTCGGTGACGGTGGTCAACGTGACCGGCGGCTCGTACGACATGGCGGCGGCCGGGACCACCGGCTTCCACCTGTGGGACGAGGGCAAGAAGGCCTTCGTGCTGGACGACAAGCTCCAGAGCGCGGCGGGCGGGGCGATCCGGTCCAGGCTGCTCTGGAACTTCCCGACCGCCACCAAGGTGGTCAAGAACAGCCAGGCCGCCTGGGCCGGCACCGTGCTCGCGCCGAACGCCGCCTTCGACCTCGGCAGCGGCGGCCCGGTCAACGGCTCGGTGATCGCCGCCTCGCTGACCGGCAAGGGCGGCGCCGAGACGCACCACTACCCCTTCACCGGCTGCCTGCCGGGCACCACCGTCCCGACGCCGTCCGGCACCCCGACGGTGCCGCCGACCGTCCCGCCGACCGTGCCGAGCGGCTCGCCGTCGGCCACGCCGAGCGCGTCGACCGCCCCGAGCGGTTCGGCGAGCCCCTCGGGCGGCCCGTCCGCGTCGACGAGCGGCAAGCCCAGTGCGAGCGGCAGCCCGTCGGCCGGCGGCTCGACGGCCGCTCCGGCGGCCTCGGGCAGCCCGTCCGCCCAGCCGGACGCCGGGGGCAACCTGGCGCACACCGGCTCCGGTCCGGTGCTGCCGCTGGCGATCGGCGGTGCGGTCGTGCTCGCGGCCGGCGGCGGGATCGTGGTGGCCGCCCGGCGCAAGGCGGCCCGGAAGGCCTGAACCGGCTGAGCCCGGCGATCCGGCCGGGAACGCCGGAACGCGGGAGCGTCGGAGGCACGGGAGCGTCGGAAAGAACGGAAAGGTCGGAAACAACGGAAAGGCCGGAATGGCCCGGCGTTCGTCGGCTGACCGAATCGGAGCCCTCGATGATTGAACCTGATCACCGGGGGCTCCGTTCTTCCCTGAAGTGGCGAAGTCCATTCAGGTTTGCCGAATCCGCGTTCTGCGAGGTGACGGCTGTGATGGGCTGGCCCAAGCACATCGGAAGACGGACGGACAGTCGATATCCGGTCGTGCGGCGGGGTGTGGCGGGGTGCGGGAGTGCCGGTAGAGTCCCCCGGACAGTCGTAGCGGGCCACCGCGTACCACTCAACACGCCTGCTGCGCACGACCGTTCGGAGGGGAACAAAGTAATGGCGCGACAGCAGCGGCACTTCGCGATCGGCGCGACGGCACTCGCCGGCACGGCTGCGGCCGGTTTTCTCCTGCCTCTGGCACTGGCCACCAATGCCTCGGCGCACGTGCCGAGTTGGTCGGTGACCTGCGACAAGATCGTGATCGATCTGATCAACTACAGCCCCAAGGCCGACGTGAAGAACACCGTCAGCCTCACCATCGACGGCGAGAAGGTCCTGGACGCCAAGGCCTTCCCCGCGGAGTTCCACGGCTCCTTCCCGGTGAAGGACCACGATGCCCCGATCAAGGCGAACCTGGTGGTCACCACCACGGAGAACCCGAACGAGAAGGGCTGGAACATCAACGAGACCAAGACCATCGAGCCGTGCCACACGCCGACTCCGACCCCGACCCCGACCCCCACCAAGACCCCGACCCCGACTCCCACCCCGACGCCGACCGTGACCCCGAGCACCCCGCCGCCGGTCACGACGCCCCCGGCCACCCCGACCCCGTCGGTGACCCACACCCCGAGCAAGACCCCGACCCCGTCGCCCTCCGCCAGCGCGCCGGCGCTCGCCCAGACCGGTAGCAGCGACGCGACCCCGATGATCGCGGCGGCCGGCGGCGGCGTGCTGCTGGTCGGCGGCGCGCTCGTGCTGCTCGCCCGCAAGCGCCGTGGCGGCAGCGAGAGCTGACGCCCGGTCAGTCGACAACGGCAACGCCC
>NZ_JBHVEU010000237.1:0-13976 GCF_042802075.1 Kitasatospora sp. NPDC057518 | reverse complement strand
CGGCTGAGCTACGCCGAACTGGACTCCCGGGCCGAGCACCTGGCGGCCCACCTGGCCGGCGCCGGGGTCGGCGCCGAGACGCCGGTGGTCCTGCTGATGGACCGCTCCGCCGACCTGCTGACCGCGATCCTCGCGGTGGCCAAGGCCGGCGGCGTCTACGTCCCGCTGGACGACCGGCACCCGGCCGAGCGGCTGCGGCGGATCACCGCCGAGACGGCCGCCGCGCTCGTCCTGGTCGACCCGGCGCACCGCGACCACCCGCTGGCCGCCGACGCCCCCTGCCCCGTCCTGCCGCTCACCGAGGGCTGGTTCGACGGTCCGCGCGAGCGGCGCGCCCACCGGGCCGCGCCCCACCCGGAGCAGCTCGCGTACGTGATGTTCACCTCCGGCTCCACCGGGGAGCCCAAGGGCATCGCGATCAGCCACCGGGACGTGGTGCAGCTCGCCACCGACCCGTGCTGGCGGCACGACGAGGGCCTGCGGGTGCTGTTCCACGCGCCGCACGCCTTCGACGCCTCGACCTACGAGATCTGGGTGCCGCTGCTCTCCGGCGGCCAGGTGGTCGTCGCGCCGCAGGGCGACCTGGACGCGGCCGCCATCCGCGGGCTGGTCCGCGAGCACGCGCTCACCCACGTCCACGTCACCGCCGGTCTGTTCCGGGTCATCGCGGAGGAGGACCCGGGCATCTTCGCCGGTGTGCGCGAGGTGCTGACCGGCGGCGACGTGGTCTCCGCCCCGGCCGTGCGCCGGGTGCTGGAGGCCGTCCCCGGCATCGCGGTGCGGGCCCTGTACGGGCCGACCGAGACCACCCTGTGCGCCACCCAGTACCCGATGCCGGACGCCGCGGCGGTGCCGAACGTGGTACCGATCGGGCGCCCGCTGGCCAACACCCGGCTGTACGTGCTGGACGCCGCGCTCCAGCCCGTCCCGGCCGGAGTGGCGGGCGAGCTGTACATCGCCGGGGCCGGCCTGGCCCGCGGCTACGTCGGCCGCCCGGCGCTCAGTGCCGAGCGCTTCGTCGCCTGTCCCTTCGACGGGGATGGCGGCCGGATGTACCGCACCGGGGACCTCGCCCGCTGGACGGCGGACGGCGTCCTGGAGTTCCTCGGCCGGGCCGACGACCAGGTCAAGATCCGCGGCTTCCGGATCGAACTCGGCGAGGTGGAGGCGGCGTTCACCGCCCACGAGGGCGTCGGCCAGGCGCTCGCGGTGGTCCGCGAGGACCAGCCGGGCGACAAGCGCCTGGTGGTGTACGCCACCGGCAAGGCCACCGACGGCGAGCTGCGCGCCTTCGTCGCGGACCGCCTCGCCGCCTACATGCTCCCGGCCGCCGTGGTCGTCCTGGACAGCCTGCCGGTCACGGCCAACGGCAAGGTCGACCGCAGGGCCCTGCCCGCGCCCGAGTACGCCGGGGCGGCCGAGGGCCGCGCCCCGCGCACCGAGCGCGAGCGGGAGCTGTGCGCCCTGTTCGCCGAGGTGCTGGGCGTGGAGACGGTCAGCATCGACGACCGGTTCTTCGACCTCGGCGGCCACTCCCTGCTCGCCACCCGGCTGGTCAGCCGGATCCGCGCCACCCTCGGCGCGGAACTGCCGATCCGCACGCTGTTCGACGCGCCAACGGTCGCCGCCCTCGCCGCCGTCCTGCCCGGGGGCGAGGCGGCGCCCGCGCCGAAGAAGGCCCGCCCGGCCCTGCGGCCGATGCGCCGCCCGAGCGGCCAGGCCTGACCCGCGGCAGGACGCGGGCCGCGCCACCGGCACGGCCCGCCCCCGCCGCACGACCGCTCCGCACCACCGGGCACCGCAGCCCCACCAGCCACAGCAGCCGTACGTCGCCAGTCGGAGGCAGACCTTGATCCCGTTGTCGTTCGCCCAGCAGCGGCTCTGGTTCATCGAACAGTTCGAGGGACCGAGCTCCCTCTACAACACTCCGTTCGCCCTCCGGCTGACCGGCCGGCTCGACGCCGCCGCCCTCGAAGGCGCGCTCGGGGACGTGGTGGACCGGCACGAGGTGCTGCGCACCGTCTTCCCCACCACCGACGGCCAGCCCCACCAGCACATCCTCACCGAGGGGCGCCCGACCCTGCACCGGGTGCCGGTGGCCGACGAGGCCGAGCTGCCCGGGCTGCTGCACGAGGCCGCCGGGCAGGTCTTCGACCTCGCCGCCGACCTGCCCGTGCGGGCCTGGCTGTACGCGCTGCCCGCGCCGGACGAGCACGTCCTGCTGCTGCTCACCCACCACATCGCCAGCGACGGCTGGTCGGTCGCCCCGCTCTTCCGCGACCTCGCCGAGGCGTACCGGGCCCGGACCACCGGCACCGAGCCGCGGTGGGAGCCGCTGCCGGTGCAGTACGCCGACTACACCCTCTGGCAGCGCGAGCTGCTCGGCGAGGAGGACGACCCGGAGAGCGTCGTCTCCCTGCAACTCGCCCACTGGCGGCAGGAGCTGTCCGACCTGCCGGAGGAGCTGGCGCTCCCCTACGACCGGCCGCGCCCGGCCCGGCCGAGCCGCCGCGGCGGCGCCGCCGACTTCGAGCTGGACGCCGAACTGCACGCCGCGCTCACCGAGTTGGCCTCCGGCCGGCACGCCAGCCTGTTCATGGCGCTGCAGGCCGCGGTCGCCACCCTCTACACCCGCCTCGGCGCCGGCACCGACCTCCCGCTCGGCACCCCCGTCGCCGGCCGCACCGACGAGGCCCTGGACGACCTGGTCGGCTTCTTCGTCAACACCCTGCTGCTGCGCACCGACACCAGCGGCGACCCGAGCTTCCGCGAGCTGCTCGACCGGGTCCGGCGCGCGAACCTGGACGCCTACGACCACCAGGACATCCCCTTCGAGCGCCTGGTCGAGCACCTCAACCCCACCCGCGCCCCCGCCCGCCACCCGCTCTTCCAGACCGTCGTCACGCTCAACGCGGAGCAGGCCGGCGACCTCGCCTTCGGCACCGCGACGGGCACCCCGGTCGAGGTCGGCGAGGCCCAGGCCCAGTTCGACCTCAACTTCAACTTCGTCGAGCGGCTCGCGGCCGACGGCACCTGCCTGGGCGTGCGCGCCGCCGTCGACTACGCGGCCGACCTCTTCGACCACGCCACCGCCGTCTCCCTCGCCGAGCGGCTGGTGCGCGTCCTGCGCGCCGCCGTGGCCGCCCCGGACGCGCCGATCGGCGGCATCGAGATCCTCGCCCCGGCCGAGCGCGAGCAGCTGCTCACCGGCTGGAACGGGCCGGCCGCGCCGGCCGCCGAGCAGAGCCTGCCCCGGCTGTTCGAGGCCCAGGCCGCCGCCACCCCCGGGGCCCTCGCCCTGGTCTCCGGCACCGAGCGGCTCGACTACGCCGAGCTGAACGACCGCGCCAACCGGCTCGCCGCCCTGCTGCTGGAGCGCGGCCTGACCACCGAGCAGCCGGTCGCGGTGCTGATGGAGCGCTCCGCCGGGCTGCTCACCGCCGTCCTCGCGATCGCCAAGGCGGGCGGCACCTACGTCCCGCTGGACGACCGCTACCCGCTGGACCGGCTCCAGCACATCCTCGCCGACACCCGCACCGCCCTGCTGCTCGTCGACCCGGCCCACCAGGGCCACCCGGTGCTCGCCACCGAGGGCTTCGCCACCGTCGAGGTCACCGACGCGCTGCTCGCCGAGGCCCCCGCGGCGGGCGACCCGGCCGTGCCCGTCCTGCCCGGCCAACTCGTCTACGTGATGTACACCTCGGGCTCGACCGGGGTGCCCAAGGGCGTCGCCGTCACCCACCGCAACGTGGTGGACCTGCTGGGCAACCCGCACTTCCGGGCCGGCCACCACGAGCGGGTGCTGCTGCACTCGCCCACCGCCTTCGACGCCTCCACCACCGAGATCTGGGCGCCGCTGGTCACCGGCGGGGCGATCGTGCTCGCCGAGCCCGGCGAGCTGGACATCCGCCGCCTCGCCGAGACCATCACCACCCACGAGGTGACCCTGGTCCAGGCCCCGTCCGGCCTGCTGCGGCTGATGGCCGACGAGGACCCGGCCGCCTTCCGCAACGTCCGCCAGGTGTGGACCGGCGGCGACGTCGTCCCGCCGGAGTCCGTCCGCCGGCTCCACCGGGCCTGCCCGGACACCTCCGTGGTCGCGGTGTACGCCCCCACCGAGACCACCGCCATCAAGACCACCTTCACCATGGCCCCGGGAGAGCCCGTCCCCGCCGTGGTGCCGATCGGGCGCCCGCTGAACAACACCGGGCTGTACGTGCTGGACACCGCGCTCCAGCCCGTCCCGGCCGGCGTGGCCGGCGAGCTGTACATCGCCGGGGCCGGCCTGGCCCGCGGCTACGTCGGCCGCCCCGGCCTGACCTCCGAGCGCTTCGTCGCCTGCCCGTTCGGCGAGCCCGGCGCCCGGATGTACCGCACCGGCGACCTGGTCCGCTGGACCGCCGACGGGGTGCTGGAGTTCCTCGGCCGGGCCGACGACCAGGTCAAGATCCGCGGCTTCCGGATCGAACTCGGCGAGGTGGAGGGCGCGTTCACCGCCCTCCCGGGCGTCGGCCAGGCCTTCGCCGTGGTCCGCGAGGACCGGCCCGGCGACAAGCGCCTGGTGGTGTACGCCACCGGCGACGGCACTCCCGCCGAGCTGCGCGCCGCCGTCGCCGACAGCCTGCCCGGCTACATGCTCCCGGCCGCCGTGGTCGTCCTCGACGCCCTCCCGGTGACGGCCAACGGCAAGGTGGACCGCCGCGCCCTGCCCGCCCCCGACTGGACCGGCGGCGCCGAGGGCCGCGCCCCGCGCACCGACACCGAGCGCGCCCTGTGCGAACTCTTCGCCGACGTCCTCGGGTTGGAGCGGATCGGGATCGACGACAGCTTCTTCGACCTGGGCGGCCACTCGCTGCTCGCCACCAAGCTGGTCGGCCGCATCCGCACCGCGCTCGGCACCGAGCTACCCGTCCGCACGCTGTTCGACGCCCCCAGCGTGGCCGCGCTCGCCGAGGCGCTGCCCGCCCCGGGCGCCGCCCGTCCGGCCCTGCGGCCGGTCGAGCGCCCCGACCGCGTCCCGCTCTCCCCCGCGCAGCAACGCCTCTGGTTCATCGACCAGTTCGAGGGCCCGAGCGCGCTCTACAACACCCCGTGCGCCCTCCGGCTGACCGGCCCGGTCGACGCCGCCGCCCTCCAGGCGGCCCTGGCGGACGTGCTGGAGCGCCACGAGGTGCTCCGCACCGTCTACCCGACCACCGACGGGCAGCCGCACCAGCTGCTCCTGGAGGACCCCGAACTCCCGCTGCACACCGCCTCGGTGGCCTCCGAGAAGGAGCTCGCGGCGGCCCTCGCCGAGGCCGGGTCGCAGGTCTTCGACCTCGCCCGCGACCTGCCGGTGCGCACCACCCTGCTGTCGCTGCCGCACCAGGAGCACGTCCTGCTGGTGCTGATGCACCACATCGCCACCGACGGCTGGTCCGTGGTCCCGCTGGTGCGCGACCTCGCCGAGGCGTACCGGGCCCGCCGCACCGGCACCGCCCCCGGCTGGGAGCCGCTGCCGGTGCAGTACGCCGACTACACCCTCTGGCAGCACGAGCTGCTCGGCACCGACGAGCGGCCCAGCGCCCTGCTGACCGACCAACTCGCCTACTGGCAGCAGGCCCTGGCCGACCTGCCGGAGGAGCTGACGCTCCCCTTCGACCGGCACCGCACCGCCGCCCCGAGCCGCCTCGGCGCCGCCGTCGAGCTGCGGATGGACGCCGGACTCCACGCCTCCCTCGTCGACTTGGCGCAGCGGAGCCGGGCCAGCGTCTTCATGGTGATGCAGGCCGCGCTCGCCACCACCCTGGGCCGGATCGGCGCGGGCACCGACCTGCCGATCGGCACCGTGGTGGCCGGCCGCACCGACGAGGCGCTGGAGGACCTGGTCGGCTTCTTCGTCAACACCCTGGTGCTGCGCACCGACCTCTCCGGCGACCCGAGCTTCCGGGAGCTGGTGGAGCGCGTGCGGGTCTCCACCCTGGACGCCTTCGAGCACCAGGACGTGCCCTTCGAGCGGCTGGTCGAGCTGCTCAACCCGGTGCGCTCGACCGCCCGCCACCCGCTCTGCCAGGTGATGCTGACCTCCGGTGGCGACGCCGGGGAGATCGGCCTCGACGGCCTGCCCGGCCGGGTCGAGCAACTGGACTCCGACCTCGCCAAGTTCGACCTGACCTTCGCCTTCAGCGAGAGCTTCGACGCGGCCGGCGCGCCCGCCGGGCTGGGCCTGACGGTGGAGTACGCCGTCGACCTGTTCGACCGGGCCACCGCCGAGGCGACGGCCGCCCGCTTCGAGCGCGCCCTGCGCGCGGTGCTGGCCGACCCGGACCTCGCGGTGGGCCGGGTCGAGGTGCTGGCGCCCGAGGAGCGCGAGCAGCTGCTCACCGGCTGGAACGACACCCGGGAGGACCTCCCGCTCGGCACCTTCCCGGCGCTCTTCGAGGCCCGGGCCGCCGCCCGCCCGGAGGCCGTCGCGCTCTCCTTCGGCGCCGAGCAGGTCACCTACGGCGAGCTGAACGAGCGCGCCAACCGCTTCGCCCGGCTGCTGATCGAGCACGGCGCGGGCCCCGAGCGGTTCGTCGCGATCGCCCTGGAGCGCTCGATCGAGCTGATCGTCGCCCAGCTCGCCGTGCTCAAGGCCGGCGCGGTCTTCCAGCCGCTGGACCCGCGCTACCCGGCCGACCGGATCGCCTACATGCTGGACGACGCCCGGCCCGCGCTGGTCCTCACCAGCCGGGCGCTGGCCGACGGCCTGCTCGCTGACAGCACCGTCCCGCGACTGCTGATCGAGGACCTGGACGCCTCCGGCCACCCGGCGCACGACCTCACCGGCACCGCGATCACCCCGCACTCGGCCGCGTACGTCATCTACACCTCGGGCTCCACCGGCCGCCCCAAGGGCGTGGTGGTCACCCACACCGGCCTCGCCGCCATGGTGGAGAGCCAGCGCCGGGGCCTGGCCGTCACCCCGGACAGCCGGGTGCTGCTGTTCGCCTCGCCGTCCTTCGACGCGGCCGTCTGGGAGCTGGGCATGGCGCTGCTCACCGGCGCCCGGGCCGTCCTCGGCGACGCCGACCAGCTGCTGCCCGGCCCCTCGCTGACCGAGCTGATCGCCGAGCAGGGCGTCACCCACCTGACCCTGCCGCCGACCGCGCTGGCCGTCCTCGCCCCGGACGCGCTGCCGGAGGGCGGCACCCTGGTGGTGGCCGGCGAGGCCTGCCCGCCCGACCTGGTCGAGCACTGGTCGGCCCGGCTGCGGATGGTCAACGCCTACGGCCCGACCGAGTCCACCGTCTGCGCCAGCATGAGCGAACCGCTCGCCGGCCGGATCGCCCCGCCGATGGGCCGGCCCGTGCTGGACACCCGGCTCTACGTCCTGGACGCCGCGCTCCAGCCCGTCCCGGCCGGGGTCGAGGGCGAGCTGTACATCGCGGGCGCCGGCCTGGCCCGCGGCTACCTCAACCGGCCCGGCCAGAGCGCCGAGCGCTTCGTCGCCGACCCGTACGGCGCCCCCGGCAGCCGGATGTACCGCTCGGGCGACCTGGTCCGCCGCCAGGCCGACGGCACCCTGGAGTACCTGGGCCGCACCGACCACCAGGTGAAGATCCGCGGCTTCCGGATCGAGCCCGGCGAGATCGAGGCCGTGCTGGCCCGACACCCCTCCCTGGCCCAGGCGTTCGTGCTGGTCCGGGAGGACCGCCCGGGCGACCGCCGGCTGGTCGGCTACGCCGTCGCCCACCCCGGGCGGACGGTCGACCAGGCCGAACTGCGGGCCCACGTCGGCGCGTCCCTGCCGGACTACATGGTGCCCTCGGCGGTCGTCGCCCTGGACGCCCTGCCGCTGACCGCCAACGGCAAGGTCGACCGCAAGGCCCTGCCGGCCCCCGACACCACCTGGCTCGGCTCCGGGCGGGCGCCCGCGACGCCCCAGGAGGAGCTGCTCTGCGGCCTGTTCGCCGACCTGCTCGGGCTGGAGAAGGTCGGCGTGGACGACAACTTCTTCGAACTCGGCGGGCACTCGCTGCTGGCCAGCCGGCTGGTCGCGGGCCTGCGCGACCTGGTCGGCGAGGGCGACCGGGTCGGCGTCCGCACGCTGTTCGAGGCGCCGACCGTGGCCCGGCTGGCCGAGCGGCTCACCCGGGGCCCGGCCGCCGAGAGCTTCCCCGTCCTGCTGCCGATCCGCACCCGCGGCTCGCGCCCGCCGCTGTTCTGCGTCCACCCGGCCGCCGGCATCAGCTGGGTCTACACCGGCCTGCTGCGCCACCTCGACGCCGAGCAGCCGATCTACGGCCTCCAGGCCCCCGGCCTGGCCGACCCGGCCGCGCACCCGGCCTCGGTCGAGGAGCTGGCCCGGACCTACCTCGCGCAGATCCGCGCCGTCCGCCCCGAGGGCCCGTACGCCCTGCTCGGCTGGTCGTTCGGCGGGGCCGTCGCCCACGCGATCGCCGCGCTGCTGCGCCGCCAGGGCGAGGAGGTCCGGCTGCTCGCGCTGCTGGACGCCTACCCGGGCACCGGCGAGCCGGGGCCCGAGCAGTGGCGGGACGACCCGGCGCAGCTCGCGGTGATCCTCGACTCGCTCGGCCACCCGGCCGGGGAGGTCACCGCCTGGCCCGCCGACGAGGACGGCTACGCCGCGCTCGTCCGCGACGGCGAGGGCCCGCTGGCCGGCCTCAGCGGCGCCGGGGTGGCCCGGGTGGTCTCGGTCTTCCAGGCCAACGCCGAGCTGTCCCACGAACTCCCGCTGC
The DNA here is from genome assembly GCF_042802075.1 of Kitasatospora sp. NPDC057518. Lineage (NCBI taxonomy): Bacteria > Bacillati > Actinomycetota > Actinomycetes > Kitasatosporales > Streptomycetaceae > Kitasatospora > Kitasatospora sp. NPDC057518. The sequence goes on along the minus strand of NZ_JBHVEU010000237.1, from coordinate 5,253 downwards.
CCGGCTACGACGGCGACGCGGTGTTCTTCACCGCCGCCAAGGACCGGCCGGCCGACGCCCCCGACCCGGAGAGCTGGCGCCCGCACCTGGGCGGCCGGCTCGACGTCCACGAGGTGCCGAGCACCCACGGCGCGATGACGGGCACCGAGGCGCTCGCCGTCATCGGCCCGGTGCTCGCCGCCCGCCTGACCTCCTGACCTCCTGACGCACCGACTTCAGACCCCTACCGACCGCAGGCGACCGACCTGCGCACACCACGCGGACCGCACCCGGTCCGCCCACCGAGAAACGGACACCACCATGACCACTGCGGCCATCCCCGACACCTGGCGTGGCATCACCCCGTCGCCGATCACCTCGACCGACGCCTACAACGGCTTCATCGCCGCCAACGTGATCTTCGCGCTGGACCGGATCGGCCTGCTGGAGTCGATCGGGCGCGGCGAGCCGCTCTCGGCCGCCGAGGCCACCGCCCAGGCCGGCGACACCGCCCGGACCGAGGCCGTGCTGCGCGCCGCCGCCGACTACGGCTACCTCAAGGCCGACGGCGACGCCTACCTGCCCACCGAGGCGGGCCTGGAGATCGCCGCCGCGCGCGGCTACTTCACCTGGGCCGTCGGCGGCTACCACGACGTGTTCGGCCGCGCCGGCCACCTGAGCGCCGGCACCCACCGCTACGACACGGACGTCTTCCGCGACGAGGCGATGGTCGCCCTCGGCTCCGCCCAGTGCGACCAGTCGCTGTTCGCCGCCCAGCTCACCGACGTGCTGAGCGGCATCGACTTCCGGCACATCGCCGACCTGGGCTCGGGCACCTCCGCCCGGGTGCGCCGGGTGGTCTCGCAGCGCGAGGGCTCCCGGGGCCTGGGCATCGACATCAGCCGCCCGGCCACCGACATCGCCCGCCGCGACATCGTCGAGGCCGGCATGCAGGACCGGGTCACCGCCGTCCGCGCGGACGTGCTGGGCCTGCTCGGCACCCAGATCGACAACGACGCCGAGGCCGCCGAGGTGGCCGAGGTCGACACCGTGATGAGCTTCTTCCTGCTGCACGACCTGCTGGCCGACCCGGCCACCCGCTCCTCGATCTTCACCCGGATGCGGGAGTCCTTCCCGAAGGCCCGCACCTTCGTCCTCGGCGACACCATGCTGCGCGACCCGGGCACCTCCGACGGCGCCCAGCCGGTCTTCTCGGTGGGCTTCGAGCTGGCGCACGCGATGATGGGCGTCCCGCTGCACACCAAGGCCACCTACGAGGAGCTGTTCACCGAGGCCGGCCTGCGGATCGACCGCGTCGAGGCGCTGGCCACCCCGCACTCCTGGCTCTACGTCCTCCAGGCCGACTGATGGCCGGCCCGTCGGACGCCAGGTACCTGCTGGCACAGAACGAGCACCCGTACCCGCCGCTGCCGTCGGTGCTGGCGGCGCTGGCCGAGGCCAGTGCCGACCTGCACCGCTACCCGGACTTCCGTCCGGAGCGGATCGCCGGGATCGTCGCCGACTGGCAGGACGTCCCGGCCGGCCAGGTCGTGGTCGGCCACGGCTCGGCGGGCGTGGCGCTGGACCTCTTCCACGCGGTGGTCGAGCCCGGCGACAACGTGGTCCACTCGGCGCCCTGCTTCGACGCGTACCCGCTGTTCTGCGAGATCGCCCGGGCCGAGGCCCGGCCGGTCCCGCTCGGCCCCGACGCCCGGCACGACCTGGCGGCGATGGCCGAGCGGATGGACGGGCGCACCCGGATCGTCGTGCTGTGCAACCCGCACAACCCGACCGGCACGGTCTACTCCTGGGCCGAGCTGACGGAGTTCTTCCGCCGGGTGCCGGCCACCGCGCTGATCCTGCTCGACGAGGCGTACGTCGACTTCGCCCTGGGCTGGCAGGCCCCGGACGTGCCGGCCCGGATCGCCGAGTGGCCGAACCTCGTCGTGCTGCGCACCCTGTCCAAGTCGCACGGCATCGCCGCGCTGCGGATCGGCTACGCGCTGGCGGAGGAGTCCGTGGCCCAGCGGGTACGGGACCACCAGGTGCCGTACGCGGTGAACCGGCTCCAGGAGGCGGGCCTGCTCGCCGCCGTCGGCGCCGAGGACGAGATGGCGCGCCGGATCGCCGAGATCGCCGCGGAGCGAGAGCGCACCGAGGCCGAACTGCTGCGCCTCGGCTGGACGGTGGCGCCCAGCGTCACCAACTTCCTGTGGGTCGACGCCCCCGGCGACCAGCTCCCGCTGCGCGCGGAGCTGGAGCGCCTGGGCGTGGCCGTGCGCTACTACCCCGGCCAGGGCATCCGGGTCGCCATCGGCGAGAAGGACGCCAACGACGCGGTGATCGAGGGCTTCGCCGCCGTCGCCCCGCTCGCCCCGGCCCACCCGGCCACACCCTGAGCGCCCGGCGCCCGACCCGCCGACGCGCCGACCGCCCGGCGCCCTGAGCACCCCGCGTGCGTCAGGGCGCACCCCGGGCGTCCCTGCACCACCGCACCGCACAGCAGCACCGCACCACCGAGCACCACGGCACCACCGCACACCCCTGCACACCCCGAAGCGCCGTCGGCGCAGCGAAGGAACCGCCATGCACCCGCTGTTGGTCCGCCCGGAGTTCCGGCGCTACCTGGCCGGGCAGACCCTGTCCGTCCTCGGTGACAGCGCCCTCTCCATCGCCCTCGGCATCTGGGCCAAGGTGCTGACCGGCAGCAACTCCGCCGCCGGTCTGGTGCTGTTCTGCTTCTCCGCGCCCCTGCTGCTGCTCCCGCTCGGCGGCCTGCTCGCCGACCGGGTCCGGCGCAAGCCGCTGCTGGTCGGGGTCAACCTGGCGGTGGCCCTCTCGCTGCTGCCGCTGCTGCTGGTCGACGGCCGGGAGACGGTCTGGATCATCTACTGCACCGCCACGGTCTGCGGTCTGGCCGGGGCCGTCCTGGCCCCGGCGCAGAGCGCGCTGCTGCGCAGCATCCTGACGGAGCGTCAGGACTTCGGCGCGGCGGCCGGGTTGACCCAGAGCGCCCGGGCCGGCACCACACTGGTGGCGCCGCTGCTCGGCTCGGGCCTCTACGGCTGGTTCGGCGGGCACGTGGTGGCGGTGGCCGACCTCGTCGTGCTGCTGCTGGCCGCGCTGAGCTTCCTCACCCTGCGGGTGGAGGAGGTCAAGCCGGAGCCCTCGGGCCTGCGGTGGCGCACCGAGGTGCTGGCCGGCTTCGTCCACCTGCGCGGTTCGGTCGGGCTGCGGCCGCTGGTCGCGGCCACCGCCGCCTCCGGCTTCGTGCTGAGCCTGCTGCAGCCGGTGCTGTTCGCGCTGACCCAGCACGGGCTGCACCGCTCGCCGCAGTTCCTCGGCGTACTGGAGACCACCGAGGCCGTCGGCGCGCTGGCCGGCTCGGTGGTCGGCGGCCTGCTGATCGGCAGGCTCGGGCCGCGCCGGACGGTCATGGCGGGCTCGGCGGTGTTCGGCCTCGGGACCGTCCTGCTGCTCGCCCCGTCGCTGTACGTGGTGTCGGCCGGCCTGGTGATCGCGGGCGCGGGCATCCCGGCCGCCATGGTCGGCCTCGCCACCGCCGCCCAGGCCTCCACCCCGCCGCAGCTGATGGGGCGCGCCCAGGCGGCCGTCAACCTCTCGCTCACCGCGCCGCAGGCGCTGGCCGTCGGCGTCGGCTCCGGCCTGGTGGCCGCCCTGGACTTCCGGGTGGTGCTCGGCGTGATGGTGGTCGGCGCGCTGCTCGCGTCCGCCCACCTGATCGGCAAGCCGGAGGCCCCGACCGAGCCGCCGGAGCCCGAGGGCCCGGACGCGGACGCGGACACCGACGAGAGCGACGGCGAGGGCGACGGCCCGGCCGAGCCCGAGGACGCCAAGGACCTCCAGCCCACCTGATCCGGCACCGCCGCCGCACACGTACCCGAACGCCCGCTCCACCCGATCGTCCCTCAGCACCTCCCGTCCTCCTCACGAGAGAGCTCCTCTGATGACCGACCGTTCCTCTCCCACCGTCACCCCGATCCCCGTCGAGCTGGACCACGTCGAGTTCTACGTGGCCGACCTGGGCGCCGAGACCACCCGGCTGACCACGGAGTACGGCTTCGAGCTGCTCGTCCCGCCGACCGAGCGCGGCGAGGCCGCCGAGCGCTGCCTGTCCGCGCTGGTCGGCCAGGCCTCCATCCGACTGCTGCTCACCCAGCCGCTGGCCGCCGGCCACCCGGCCACCGGCTACCTGGCCCGGCACGGCGACGGCGTCGGCGCCCTCGGCCTGCGGGTGCCGGACGCCACCGACGCGTACCGCACCCTGACCGCCCGCGGCGCCGCCGCGCTGGGCGAGCCGAAGGCCGCGGACGGCTGCGTCACCGCGGTCGTCGACGCCTTCGGCGAGGTGGTGCACACCCTGATCGAGCGCGGCCCCGAGGTCCCGGCCGGCCGCATCCCCGGCCTGCCCGACCCGGCCCCGCTGACCGGCGAGGGCCAGGTCGGCCTGCGGACCGTCGACCACTTCGCCGTCCTGGTGCCGTTCGGCGAGCTGCGCAAGACCGAGCACCGCTACCGCGAGGTCTTCGGCTTCCGGACGATCTTCGAGGAGCGGGTCGAGGTCGGCGCGCTCGGCATGGACTCGGCGGTCGTGCAGAGCGCCGACCACAGCGTCACCCTCACCCTGATCGAGCCGCTCACCGCGGACGCGGGCGGCCAGATCGCCTCCTTCCTGGCCGGCCACGGCGGCGCCGGGGTGCAGCACGTCGCCTTCGCCGCCGAGGACGCGGTGCACTCCGTCTCCACCATGGCCGAGCGCGGCGTGCCGTTCCTGCGCACCCCGCAGACCTACTACGACGCGCTGCCCGGCCGCCTGACGCCGCTGCGGCACTCCTTCGAGCAGCTGCGCGAGCTGAACCTGCTGGTCGACCAGGACCACGACGGCCAGCTGTTCCAGATCTTCACCCGCTCCCAGCACCCGCGGAACACCTTCTTCTTCGAGGTGATCGAGCGCATCCGGGCCCGCAACTTCGGCAGCAACAACATCCGCGCCCTCTACGAGGCCGTGGAGCTCCAGCGCAACGCCAGCGAAGTGGCCGGATGAGCGCGTCCGTCCGCAACGAACCACCGACCGGCCCGGCCGGCGGGCGCCCGGCGCTGTCCGTCGCGGAGTACGCCGACCGGGCCCGGGCCGTGCTCGCACCCGAGGTCTGGGAGTGGCTGGAGGGCGGTGCCGAGCGCGAGTTGACGCTCGCCGCCAACCGGGCCGCCTTCGACCGGGTGGCCCTGGTGCCCCGGGTGCTGACCGACGTC
>NZ_JBHVEU010000236.1:0-14026 GCF_042802075.1 Kitasatospora sp. NPDC057518 | reverse complement strand
CGCGGGGGGCGTGGGCGCGGCCGTGGGGTCGTGCGGGTGCGGGTGCGGGTGCGGGGCTCAGCGGGTGCGGCGGCTCCTGCGCAGCAGGAGCAGGCCCGTCGCGACGGCGCCGAGCGCGGCGAGGCCGACGAAGGGCAGGACCGTGGCCGCGTTGCTCCCGGTCTCGGGCAGCTCGCCGCCGTGGCCGGGCGGCGGAGTGTGGCTCGGGCTCGGGCTCGGCTGCGGCGAGGTCGTCGGGCCGGGGCTCGGCGAGGACGTCGGGCTCGGGCTGGGCGACGGGCTCGGCGACGGGCTCGGGCTGGGCACGGTGACCGGGACCTCGGTGCGGCAGCGCGCGTCGGTCGAGCCCTGCGCGCAGTTGTTCGCGTAGGTGGTGGAGGTGACGGCGTTGCGCAGCACGGCGTCGGCGGTCAGCGTGGAGCGCACGGTGACGGAGTAGGTGATGGTCGCGGTGGCCCCGACCGGCAGGTCCCCGCTCCAGGTCAGCGTGGTCCCGGTGACCTGGACCTGGCCGCGGTCGGCGGCGGCGTCGTTGTCGTAGGCGGCGGAGTTCAGCACGCCGGCCAGGTCGTCGGTGAGGGTGACGCCGGGGGCGTCGACCTGGCTGGTGTTGGTGACCTGGATCCGGTAGCGGACGGTGTCACCGGGCTTGGCGGTGGTGGGGGTGGCCGTCTTGAGGACGGTGTAGCCGGGCACCGCGGCCACGGTGTTGCGCACGGTGTTGCTGGTGCGCTCCTGGGCCCGCCGGGTCTGGCTGCCCTCGAAGCGCAGGGTGGCGGTGTCGTCGAGGTGGGTGCCGACGGCGGTGGAGGCGTCGACGGTGACCTGGAAGGCGACGTTGGCCTCGGCGCCCGGGGGCAGGTCGGGGACGGTGCAGGTGACGGTCTGCCCACTGGCCTGGCAGGCCGGGTTGGAGGCGGGGACGAAGGTGGTGCCGGCCGGGATCGTGTCGGTCAGGGTGACGCCGGTGGCGGTGTCGAGGTCCGTGCTGCTGCCGTCCTGGCGGCGGTTGGCCACCGAGAAGGTGTAGGTGATGGTCTCGCCGGGGCCGACCAGGCCGGGCGGGTTGTCGTCGGGGCTGCCGGGCGGGGTGTTGGCCTTGGTGATCCGCAGGTCGGGTTCGAGGGCGTCGAGGGCCAGCCAGGCGGCCTGCGGCTCCAGGGCGTCGCCGGCGCCGCTGATCCGGACCAGGGCCTGCTCGCTGCCGGCCGGGATCTTGCCGGTGACGTCGATCATCCGGGCGTCGTAGCCGTAGTTGTTGACCGGGTCGGGGTCGCGGGTGGTGATGTTGGTGCCGGTGCCGTCCGCGGCGACGTGGTCGATCCGGCTGGTGAACGCGTTGTCGGTGCCGACCCCGTTGGGGCCGGGCATCGGCAGGAGGGTCAGGTTCTCCGGCGTGGAGCCGACCGCCAGGGTGTCCCCGGCGATCGGCGCGTCGCCGTCGCCGACGGTGATCCCCATGGTGGCCCGCGGGGCCGTGGTGGCGGGGGTGCGGATGCCGCCGAGCGTGAGGGTGGTCGAGTTGTCGGGGTCGCGCAGCAGCTGGTAGCCGTCCCAGACCTGGAGGTAGCGCAGCGGCTCGGCCTGGTCCTCGTACGCGACGACCAGCGACCAGCCGCCCCAGCAGCCGACGTTGTTGCCGCCGTAGTTCTGCGCGGAGGAGCGGCCGGCGCACGCCTGGATGTCGGCGACGGTGTAGCTGCCCGGGCCGGCGGCCCGGACCTCGGCGGTCACGTCCTTGACCGCCCCGCCGGCCAGCAGGGGCTCCGGCGGGTTCCCGCCGACCTTCTGGTCGAACCAGTCGTAGGTGTCCGCGGTCACCTGCTGGTAGCCGCTCGCGCCCGGGACCTTCCAGGACACCTGGTTGCCCTTGTTGATGTCCCCGGAGGTGCCGCCCGCGGTGCTGGTGTTGGTCGGGTTGAACTGCCAGTACAGGCGGGCGGACAGCACGTTCGCCCCGGCCGGCAGCAGCAGCTGCGCGGAGGCGGCGTTGGGGCCCGGGGCGTTCGGGTCGACCTTGATGAACTTGGTCCGGCCGTTGTTCGAGCCCTCGGTGTCCGAGCAGACCGTGCCGTCGCTGTCGTCGCAGGTCAGCACCGAGTTGGAGGCCATCGTGAGGTTGCCGTGCGCCAGCAGGTCGACCACCGGGTCCGGGCCGATCGGACGCTGCGTCCCGGCCCCGCGCGGCTTCGGCGCGGCGGCCTCGGCGGCCCTGGCCGCCGGTTTCGCGGCCGCCCGGGCGTGCCCGGTGTGCGGCGCCCCCGCGGCGAGCGGCGGCGCCAGGGCCGCGGCGCCCGCACCGAGCACCACCGCCAGCAGCGCGGACAGGACGTGCGGTGGACGCGGCCGCAGCCGTCGGACAGGTGACACGGGAACCTCGCTGTCGGGAGGCGACACGGACAGCAGAACCTCGTACCTGCGCCGGCGGGAATCGAAGCCTGACGGGTGGTTTCTTCACCCGCCCGGGTCAGCACCGGTGGCCGGACGGCCCGGGGTGTGCCGTCCGCTGGTCCGGGGGAGCGGTGGGTACCCAGGATTCGGTACGGGGGATTGGGTAGCGGTACGCATTGTTCCCGCCCCGGCCCAGCCGGTTTCCTGGAACCCGCCCAAGCCGACGACCCCTCACCCCCCGGAGGTCGCCCCCATGACCCGTCGCGAACGCCTGCGGCTCTACGCCGACGCGCACTTCACCGCCCCGGACCCCGGACTGGTCCTGCCCGCCCGCCGCAGCGGCAGCGGCCTGCGCCGCCCGGGCCTGGCCCGCCTGGCCCGGCTCTCCCGGCTCGTCGAGCGCGCCGGCCACCACCGGCACGGCTGACCGGCCACCCACCCACCACCGGCACGGCCGACCGTCCACCCACCCACCGGCACGGCCGACACCACGGACAGGGTCCCGCCTCTTGAGGGAGCGGGCGGGACCCCCTTTTTCCTCAGGAGGCCCCGTCCTCCGCGGCCAGCGCCTCGCCCAGCCCCGCCCGGCCCACCCCCAGCTTGCGCAGCGCGCTCGCCACGTGGTGCTCGACCGTACGGGTCGACAGGAACAGCGCCCGGGCGATGTCCTGGTTCGCCGCGCCCTGCGCCGCCAGCGCCGCGACCTGCCGCTCGCGCGGCGAGAGCCGCTCGCCGTAGCCGCGCCGCCCCGGCGAGGCCGCCCGCCCCAGGCCCAGCTCGCGCCGCAGCCGCTGGCAGCGGGCCGCGTCCCAGGCCGCGCCCAGCGCCAGGTAGGCCCGCTCGGCGGCGCCGATCAGCTCCCCGGCCGCCGCCCGGTCGACCCCCGCCGACACCGCGGCGGCCCGCTCCTGGGCCCGCGCCGCCTCGTACGGTCGCCCGATCTCCCGCCACAGCCCGGCGCAGCGCACGAACTCCGCGCCCGCGCCCGCCGGGTCGCCCCCGTTGGCCAGCAGCAGGCCCCGGGCGAAGGCCAGCGCCGCCACGGGGGCCGGCGCGTCCCGGCCCTCCAGGCCCGCCCCCGCCTGCCCGGCCAGCTCCGCCGCGCCCGCCCGGTCGCCCCCGGCCAGCAGCACCTCCACCGCCACCGGCAGCAGCTCCGCCGCCCGCGGCCAGGCCCCCGCCGCGCGCAGGGTGTCCAGCGCCGGCGCGACCACCGCCGCCGCCCGCGCGACGTCGCCCTCCGCCAGCAGCAGCGCCGCCGGCCCGGCCGCCACCCGCAGCGCCCCGGTCACCTGCGACTCCCGCTCCCCGTACGGCTCCGCCTCCGCGAACCGGGCGTACGCCACCGCGAGCTGCCCGCGCGCGGCCGCCAGCCGGCCCAGCAGCAGCGCCTGCTCGATGCCGGCCATCGCGAGGTCGGGGAACTCGGCGCCCAGCGCGGCCAGCCGCTCCTCCAGCCCCTCCCACCGCCCGGCCAGCCCGTCCAGCCGCGCCAGCGCGATCCGGCTGTAGCACTCCAGGTACGGGATCGCCGCCTGCCGGGCCAGCCGCCGGCTCTCCTCCAACAGCCGCGCGGCCCGCCGGTCGTGGCCCAGCTCGACGGCGATCTCGCCCACGTTGTACAGCGCCCGGGTGGTCTGCCGGACGATCTCCGGCCGCTCCGAGCTGCGCGGCAGCGCCTCCAGCCGCTCCCACACCGACGGGTCGCCCTCGCGGGCCAGGAAGGTCAGCCGGGTGGCCCGTACGGCCGCCGCCACCTCCTCGTCCGGGCTCGCCGCCAGGACCCGCTCGGCCCGCTCCAGCCACTGCCAGGCGCGCTCCCCGGCGCCGTCGCGCTCGTTCATGGCCAGCGCCACCATCGCCCGGGCCGCCCGGTCCGGGCGCTGCTCCAGCTCCTCCAGGGACTCCTCGATCCGGTCGAAACCGGCCCGGTCCCCGCCGTGCACGGCCATCAGGAAGCCCAGCGACAGCCGGATCTCGCCCCGGTCGGGCACCGGCAGCCGCGGATCGGCGATGATCGCGGTCAGCGTCGCGGCGCTCGCCAGCGAGTCCACCCCGTCGGCGGCGATCCGCGCCAGCGCCAGCGCCGCCCGCCCGCGCCGGCGCGGGTCCAGGTCCGGCTCGTCCAGCAGCCGGCGCAGCAGCGGCCCGGCACTGCCGCTGTCCCCGAGCGCCACCGCCTGGTCGGCGGCGGCCTCCGCCACCTCCTGCCAGGCCGCCCGGTCGCCCAGCGCCAGGGTGTGATGGGCGATCTGCACCAGCGGCCTCGGCTCGCGCGCGCCCAGCGCCGCCACCGCGCGCCGGTGCAGGGCGCCGCGCCGCGGCCCCGGCAGCCGCCGGTAGGCCACCTGCTGCGCCAGGACGTGCCGGAAGCCGTACCGGGCCAGCGGCTTCTCGTTGAGCACCGCCGCCCGCAGCGCCTCGGTCAGGCCGTCCGCCGCGGCCTGCGCGTCGAGGCCGGCCACGGCGGCGAGCAGCTCCTCCCCGGCCGGCACGCCGAGCACCGCGGCCGCGCAGGCGATCGCGGCCGCGTCCGGGGACAGCACGGCCAGCCGCTCGGTGACGGCGTCGCGCAGGCCGCGCGGCACCTCGGACTGCTCCAGGTCGGCGGCCAGGTCCGCGGCGGTGGTCAGCGCGTCCGCGCCGCGCCGCTCGCCCAGCGTGATCAGGTCCTCCTCGGCGACCAGCGGCAGGCCCTCGCTGCGCTCGAACAGCACCCGGGTGAGGGCCGCGGTCGCGCGCGGGCCGAGCGCGGCCCGGGCCAGCTCGTGCACCTCGGCCTCGGCGAGCGGGGACAGCCGCAGCAGCGCGCCGCCCACCCCGGCCGGGCGCCGGTAGGCGGCGCCGAGCACGGGGGTGTCCGGCGGCAGGTCCTCGGCCCGGTAGGTGAGCACCAGGGCCAGACCGGGCGGCACGTCCCGGGCCAGCAGCAGGAGCAGCTCACGGGTCGCGTCGTCCACCCAGTGCAGGTCCTCGACGACCAGGACGGTCTCGCCGAGCGCGCCCAGCAGCGCCCGCACCGCCTGGACCAGCAGCCGCAGCCCCGGCGGGCCCTCGCCGGGGGCGCCCGGGGGAGGGGGCGGGAGCCGGTCGGCGAGGTCCGGCAGCAGCGGGCGCAGCGCCCCGGCACTGGCCGGGATGCGGTCCGCGGGCGGCAGGAACGGGCCGACGCCGCGCAGCGCGTCCACCACCGGGCCGAAGGGCAGCGGCTCGCGCAGCGGGTGGCAGAAGCCGGTCAGCACCCGGCGGCCCGCGGCGGCGGCCCGGGCCGCGGCCTCGGCCACCAGGCGGGACTTGCCCAGGCCGGCCTCGCCCTCGATCAGGACGACGGCGGGCGGGCGGAGCATGGAGTCGGTGAGACGGTCCAGTTCAGGTTGACGTCCCACGAACGCGAATCCGGCGCCGGGCGATCCCGGCTCGACCGGCCGGCTCACGGCCGTCCGGCGAGTTCACGTGCGCGGCGCTCGCCGAGGAGGGGTGCGAAGGCCATGGGCACATCATGCCGTGGCCGCGCCCGGGGCTCGCCGCCGGGGCGCCGTCGCCGCCGCCTGCCTCCCACCCCGGCCCCCACCCGCAACCCGGGTCCCCTCGCCCCCACCCGGTCCTGTCCGGCCCGCTCCGGCGGGGCCCCGGGTGCCACCCGTGCCCCGGCCGCCCCGGGCGCCGCCCACGGCACCCGGCGGCGGTCCGGTACGTTGACGAACCGTCAGTTCATGGTCCCGGACGGCACGTTCGCGAAGGCGGAGGAACCGGAATGATCGACAGGCGCACCTTCACCAGGGCCGTCGGACTCGGCGCGGGCACCACCGCGCTGTCCCTGGCCGCCCCGCCGCCGGCCGCCGGGGTCGCCGGGGTTGCCGCCCCCGCTGGTCCGGCCGGGTCCCCCGTGCCCGGCCGGACCGGTTTCTCCCGCCTGGCCCGGGTCCGGGCAGGCGTGCTCGATGTCGGCTACGCCGAGGACGGACCGGCCGACGGCCCCGCCGTGATCTGCCTGCACGGCTGGCCGTACGACATCCACAGCTACATCGACGTCGCCCCGCTGCTCGCCGCCCGGGGCTACCGCGTGATCGTCCCCTACCTGCGCGGCCACGGCAGCACCCGCTTCCTGTCCGACCGCACGGTGCGCAACGCCCAGCAGTCCGCCGTCGCCCTCGACGTGCTCGCCCTGATGGACGCGCTGGGCGTCCGGCGGGCCGTGCTGGCCGGCTTCGACTGGGGCTCGCGCACCGCCGACATCATCGCCGCGCTGTGGCCCGAGCGGGTCAGGGCCCTGGTCTCGGTCGGCGGCTACCTGATCACCGACGTCGAGGCGCAGAAGGAGCCGCTGGCACCCGCCGCCGAGCACACCTGGTGGTACCAGTTCTACTTCGCCACCGAACGCGGGCGCCTCGCCATGGAGGACCGGGACAGGCGCCGCGAGCTGTGTCGCCTGGTGTGGCAGCAGGTCTCGCCGACCTGGGCCTTCGACGACGCCGTCTTCGAGCGCACCGCCGCCGCCTTCGACAACCCCGACTACGCGGCGATCGTCATCCACAACTACCGCTGGCGCCTGGGCCTGGCAGACGGTGAGCGCCGCTACGACGAGCTGGAGCACCGGCTCGCCGCCCGCCCCCGGATCGCCGTGCCCACCGTCACCCTCGACCCCGGCCGCGACCCCTTCACCGCCCCCGGCGACGGCGCCTCCTACCGCGACCTCTTCACCGGGCCGTACCTCCACCGCACCCTGCCCGAGGTCGGCCACAACGTGCCCCAGGAGGCACCCGAGGCCTTCGCCCGGGCCGTCCTGGACGCCGACCGCCTCTGACGGCGAACGAACGGGTGGCCGTCCGGGCCGCGTCGGGCAGGGTCTCGCGGCTTCGTGGGGGAGAAGCCGCGAGACCCGGTCACCGGCGGCCGTCCGGTCGTCCGGCCGTCAACCGGACGTCGTCCACCGCTGCTCGGAGCCGCCGGTGCAGGGCCACTGGACGACCGGGGCGCCCGGCGTCGTGCTCGAACCGCCGACCGCGGCGCACAGGCCGCTCGCCCGGTTGCTGATCTGCGCGAAGCCCGTGTCCGGGTTCGAGCCGAAGTACCAGGTCTGCTCCGGCCCCTTGTCGCAGCCGTACTGGATCAGCTGGACGCCGGCGTTCGGCGAACTCGCCGGATCGGCCAGGCACTTGCCGCTGTTCTTGTTCACGATCTCGTAGCCGCCACCGGAGTTCGGCATCGGGTAGAGGCCCCAGTACTGCTCGGCGCCGCCGTAGCAGGACCACTGGATGATCCCGGCCCCGCCCGCCGTGCTCCCGGCCCCGACCGACAGGCAGTGCTGGCTGTTGTAGTTCCAGAGCTCCACGATCTCCCCGTCCCTGACCGAGGGGGACGAGGCTCCGCCGCCCTGCCCCGTCGCGGTCGGCGCCGACGCCGAGGCCGGCGTCGCCCCGACGGCGAACGCGAGCGCGGCGAGGAGCCCGAGGGCCCCCGTGCCGAGCCTCGTCCGGGGGCGGGCCGCTGTGCTGTGGCCGGTGGTTGGCATGGGTGGTCTCCTCCGGGTCGGCGTCACGCGGTGCGGATGTCCCACCACTGCTGGGACTGGAAGTTCTTGACCCACAGCTGGGTCTGGGCGCCGTTGCCGGCGACGTTGATGTCGCGGTCCAGCACGGTGTTGTTGCCGTTGTTGTAGCGGACGTTGTAGATGGCCAGGTCCCCGGAGGGGTGGTACCACTTCTGCTGGGTGGTGCCGTTGCACTGCCACAGCTGCACCCGGGTGCCGTTGCCGCCGCCGCCGTTGGTGTCGGCGTCCAGGCACATGCCCGGGAACCGCACGTTCTCCAGGCTGCCGTCGGTGGACAGGAACCACTCCTGCTGGGCGGTGCCGTTGCACCCCCACACCTGCACCCGGGTGCCGTTGCCGCCGTTGGTGGCGTCGGCGTCCAGGCACTGGCCGGTGGTCCCCCGGTACAGGCTGTAGATCCGGACGTAGAGGCCGGCGGTGAGCGCGCCGGCCTGGGCGCCCGCCTGGGTGCCGGACTGGGTGCCGGGCGTCTGGCCCTGGCTCCAGGCCACGTGACCGGCACCACCGGTACCACCGGTGGACTCGGCGCCCTGGGCGGACGCCGCGCCCGTGGCGCCGACGACGAGGGCCGCCGTGGCGACGGCGACGGCGGCCAGCTTCTTGTGAACGATCACGGGTCCTGTTTCCTCTCGGGGCTGGACTGTGCGGTGAATCCAGCAAACGCCAAGCCGATCGACCGATCGAATGATTCGATTTCTTTCGAAGGGGCTGGCGAAGGGGGAGCGCTCGTGATCCGGATCCGCCTGGGGGCCCGGGGGTTGGGGGGCGTCAGGTTCGCGGTCTCACCGGTGGGCGCGGCGAAGGACCTGCTGCGCCTCGTCGGCTTCAGCCCGGGCACGCTCACCCCGCAGTGGCGGGCCAGGGCGACGGAGGCGCTGTCCCGCAACCGGCTGGGGCTGCTGGCCGTGGTCGGCGGGGGCGGTCCGCTCGGGTACGCGCCGGACTTCATCCGGCCGGAGCCCCCGGCGTTCCTGACCGACATCGACACGGCGCTGCACCAGATCGCGACGACCCCGCGGGAGCGGGTCCACTACGAGCTGGCGGGGGCCGTCAACGGGCACGCGTGGGACCGGGGTTCCGGCCACCCGCCGCCGCGGCAGCTGCTGCGGGCCCTGGAGCGGGGGGAGGAGTACGTCGCGCGCCGCCTCGCCGACGAGATGGCGCGGTTCTGGCACGGGGCACTGGCGACGTCGTGGCCGGGGATCCGGGCCAGGCTGGAGGCCGACGTCACCGCGCGGGCGTCGGAGATCGCCCGGTCCGGGCTCGCCGAGGCGCTCAACCACCTGGCGCCGAACCTGGAGTGGCGCGAGGGCGAGCTGATCGTGCACCTGCGGACGGGCAGCATCCACCGGCTGACGGTGGACGCGGACGGGGTGATCCTGACACCGAGCGTCTTCGTCGACTGGGCGCTGTTCTGCGCGGGCGAGCCGCCCGGCGTGCCGGCGCCGCGCACCCCGCTGATCGTCTACCCGGCGGGGCCGGCGGACTGCCTGGCACCGGAGCGGGACCACCCGCTGATCGGCGCGATGCGGCGCAGGCTGCTGGCGGAGCTGAGCCAGCCGCGTTCCACGACGGAGCTCGCGCAGCGGCTGTACCTGAGCCCGGCCACGGCCTCCTACCATCTGCAGATCCTCCACCGGGCCGGCCTCGTGACCCGGACCCGGCAGTCCCGGCACGTCCTCTACCAGCGGTTGGGGGGAGCCGTGTAGACGTACGCCCGGTCGCGCCCCCGCCCGGTCGCGCCCCGCCCGGGGGAGGGCGAGGGGTGCGGAGTGGGAAGTCGGCCGGGCCGACGTCCCACTCCGGTCAGTGCGGCGCCGGTACGGGGTTGTCCGGCCTGTCCAGCCACACCGTCTGCCCCTCGGGCGTGGCGGTGAGCCCGAACCGCTCGAAGCCGGGCTGCCCCCGGCGACGCCACCAGCGCCAGGCCGCCTCCACCTCGTCCCACAGGCCGCGGGGGCCGGACTGCACCACCTCGTAGGCGGTCCGGCCGGGCTCCCAGTCGGCGGTGGCCCAGGACGTGACGGCCGTGTCGTGGAGCCACAGCGTGTACGTGCCGTCGGCGTACCGCTCGGTCAGCGGGAACGCGCCGGGCACCTGCACGCCGATGGCGAACATGGCCGGCCACCCGCCGACGGCGTCGGGGGAGAGGGCCGTCGACGCGACCGTCCCGTCGGCCGGCCACGGCCCGGACAGGTACTCCAGGCTGCCGGGCCGAACGGTCCGCTGCCGGCGCAGCCGCATGAAGGCGGACGACCTGACGAACCGGCCGCTCGCCGTGCCGTCGTCGCCGACCGTGAGCCGGACGACGGCCTCCCCGCCGTACTCGGGCGCCCACGGGGCGACGATCACGGCGCCGGGCCGGGACTGCTCGATCCAGGCGTACGGAATCCGGTGGACCGAACAGGTGGCGACCACCCGGTCGAACAGCGGGCCGTCGGCGAAGCCCTCCGAGCCGTCGCCCACCACGAGCCGGGGCCGGTACCCGGCGCGTGCGAGCCGGTGCCGTGCGGCGGCCGCGCTGTCCTCGTCCACCTCGACCGAGACGACGTTCCCGGCCCCCGCGCGGTGGGAGAGCAGAGCGGCGTTCCACCCGGTGCCGGTGCCGATCTCCAGCACCCGGTCGCCGTCCGCCACACCCAGGGCGGCGAGCATGGAGAACACCATGGTCGGCATGGAGTTGGAGGAGGTGGGCACGGTGCCGCGGTCGAACCCGCTGTGCTCGCCGTCGTCCCACTGCGTGGTGAGCGGCGCGTCGGAGTAGACGGCGCCCAACCACCCGTCCGGATCGGCGAAGCGGTGCACGGACTCGCCCTGGCGCACCCCGTCCGCCCGGCCCGGCCAGATCAGGTCAGGGACGAACCAGTGGCGCGGAACGGCGTGGTACGACGCCAGCCAGTCGGGGGCGAGGGACCCGTTCGCGATGAGCGCGGAGGCCAGCCTGGCCCGGCCGGCCTCCGCTTCGTGCCGGTCGCTCACGCGTCAGTGCCCGGACGTCGGGCCGCTGCCGTCCGAGGTGTTCCCGCCCTCGTCGCTGCCGCCGCCACCGTGCTTGTTGCCGCTGCTGGAGTCGTCCTGCTGACCGCCGCCCTGGCCGTTGCCCTGGCCGTTGCCCTGGCCGCCACCGTGCTTGCCACCGTCGAACTCGGGCATGCGCTTCCCCTTTTTGCTGTCGGTCAACTCCCGTGCTGCTCACGGGTGTCAGTGAGCACGTTAGGCGTGTCCGATGCGAGGGCGGGCGCGTGATTCTCGGGTATTCGAGCCGCTGGGAGCGGAGTTCGCGGGGATTCCTCACCCGTCCCCGAGAGCCCGGCGGCACCGCGCGATGACCCGGTGGGCGTCGGCGCCGTAGACGGCGGAGTCGGCCAGCGTGTCCCAGACGCGCCGGTACAGCGCCACGTTGTCCGGCTGGTCGAGCCAGAGCTCGGCGTGCCAGTCCTCGACGATGACGAGCCGGTCGTCGTGGATCCAGAAGCCGTTGGCCGGCGGCAAGGTGAGCGAGGCCTCGAACGGGACGATGCCCAGGGAGACGGTGTCCAGCCCGATCACGCCGCTGAGCCGGTCGAGTTGGGCGGCCATCACGGCCGGGGGGCAGATCAGACCGCGCAGCGCGGATTCCCACATGACGATGTGGTACTTCCGGCCCGGCCGGTACAGGCTCTCCTGCCTCTGGATGCGGGCGCGTACGGCTTCCTCGACGTCGCGCGGTGACCGGTGGAGGTCGACGAATGCGCTGAAGACGTGCCGGGCGTAGTCGGGTGTCTGGAGCAGGCCGACGATCGTGGAGTTCTGCCATGCGCGCATGACCGTCGAGCGGTCGTGCTCGGCGGTCAGCGTGTCCTGCACCGGCTTGTGCCCGGCGGCCAACTGCCGCCGCCAGGAGCGGGTCCCTGACTCGAAGGCGCGCAGCCTCGCCGACAGCTCGGCCGCCGCTCCGGGCTGCCCGACGCCTTCGGCCCAGGCCTTGAGGTCGTCGTGGGTGGCCGTCTGCCGGCCGGTCTCCAGCTTGCTGACCTTGGACTGCGTCCAGCCCAGCCGGTCGGCCAGTTGCCGACCAGTGAGACCGCCCCCGGCGCGCAGCTCACGGAGCCGCAGGCCGAGGGCGGTTCTGGCGTGCTGGAAGTCGGTGCTCACATGCCGGACGGTACCCCAGCGGCGAACTCGCGGTGCGGGGTGGCGTAGTGCCAGGCGGCGTCCCGCTCCTGGCAGGCGCGGGCCACCTTCACCGGGTCGGTGATCACCTCGATCTCGGTGATGTCGTCCTCGGCGTCGAAGTGCAGCAGGGCGAGGTAGCGCGAGTCGAACAGCCAGGCGTCCTCCGCCGGGAGGCCGAGCCGCTCGGCGTCGGCACGCCAGAGGTAGCGGATGTCCTCGCCGACCAGGCCGTTCCGCTCGGAGTTGTTGAGCAGGTACCGCTGCCCGATGGTGGGCGGGTTGTCCATGATGCGCACCCGCTCGAACCGCTTGCCCAGGTCCGACTGTTCGCGGCGCGTGCGGCACCAGGGGTGGTCCAGGTCCCATGCGGGGGCCTGTCCGGCCACGAACTGCCGGTAGGTCTCGGACTCCTCGTCCGACCGGTAGCGGCGGCGGGTCTCCAGCCGGAAGGCCGTGTGCTGGAAGGTCGTGAACATCTCCTCGAACTCGTCGTAGCCGACCAGCACGCGTTCGCGGTCCACGTCGCGCGGCGCGAAGTCGGCGAGCAGCGTGCGCGGCACGGTCACGAACCCCTCGCCGGGCTTGACGGCGCGGAGCTGGGCGATCTCGTCGGGATCGGTCACCAGGTCTCCCTGCACGATCACCTCCCCGGTGTCCGCGTCCTCGTAGAGCGTCGGGCATCCGTTGTTGTCCGAGGTGCTCCCGATGTACCGCAGTCGTCGGCTCATGGCCACTCCCCTCGAAGTCGATCAGGCTGACTCAGGATGCCCGGAGGATCACGTGGAGTGAGTGATGATTCTCGAATATTCTCCTGCGGTGGGCGGTTGGTGTGGTGCTCCCTCGCGCCTGCCGGGCCCGTGACGCCGCCTGGCACCACGCGGTGCGCTACGCGGAGTTCCGGGCTCAGGTAGTTTCCGTTATGTGAGCACCGACTTTCAGCAGGCACGGGTTGCTCTCGGTGCCCGGATGCGTGAACTCCGCACCGAGAGCGGCTTGTCCGGCCGCGCCCTGGCCGCGCTGTTGGGTTGGCCGCAGTCCAAGGTCAGCACGTTGGAGAACGGAAGGCAGTCGCCCGGCACAGCGGATCTGGTCGCGTGGGCGGAGGCCGTCGGCAGGCCTGACGCCGCTGCCGAACTCGTGGGCCGACTACGGACGCTGGAGACGCAGTACCGGTCATGGAGGCGCCAGCTCGCGGGTGGCGCGCGACCGGTGCAGGAGGCGCATGCCGCACTGGGAAGGAAGACCGGGCATCGTCAGTCGTTCGATCCGACTCTCATTCCCGGCCTGCTGCAGACGGCTGAGTACGCTCGGGCGGTCCTCGCCCGGTACACCAGGGTTCATCCCTCGATCCGTGATGTCGAGGCGGCGGTGGCGGCTCGGATGGAGCGCCAGAGGGTGCTCGCCGATCGCTCGCGTTCGTTCCACTTCCTGGTGTGGGAAGGGGCGCTCCTGTCCCGTCTCTGCTCGCCGGCCGTGATGGCCGCCCAGATGAGGGCTTTGACGCCGTGGCTGGCGGGTGGGAACGTCCGGTTGGGAATCGTTCCTTTCGAAGCCGATCTGCACGTGCCTGCGGGAGTCGGGTTCTCGATCCATGACGGCACGTTGGTGATCACCGAGTCCTGGCACGCGGAGATGTGGCTGGACGATCCGGCGGACGTCGCGCTCCACATCCGGGCATGGGACGCGCTGGCGGAGAGCGCCGTGTACGGTCCGGCGGCACACCGGGTGATCGTCAGGTCCTGGCGGGTGCCGCGTGATGATCACTGAGGAAGCAGGGTCCCTCTGTCGGCGGGTCCTTGCGGAGAGCAAGGGCCCGCCGGGTGGCGGACAACGGTCTCCGGTTCCGGGGACGACGGTGTCGGAGCGGTTCGGTGGGGTTTCTGCGCAGGAAGTCGGGCGGGCCGACTTCCTGCGCACAGGGTTCAGGCG
>NZ_JBHVEU010000235.1:0-14216 GCF_042802075.1 Kitasatospora sp. NPDC057518 | reverse complement strand
GGTTCACAGCCGCCGGGCCCCGCCGTTCGCGCGCCGGGGTGTCAGGCGCTCGCGGTGTAGTCGTAGAAGCCCCGGCCGGACTTGCGGCCCAGCAGGCCCGCGTCGACCATCCGGGAGAGCAGCGGGGGAGCGGCGTACAGCGGCTCCTTGTACTCGTCGTACATCGACTCGGCGATCGAGACGATGGTGTCCAGGCCGATCAGGTCGCACAGCCGCAGCGGGCCCATCGGGTGGGCGCAGCCGGCCTCCATGCCCTTGTCGATGTCGGAGGCGGTGGCCACGCCCGTCTCGAACATCCGCACCGCGGACAGCAGGTACGGCACCAGCAGCGCGTTGACCACGAAGCCGGCCCGGTCGCGGGCGCGGATCGGCTCCTTGCCGAGCACCTGGGAGGCGAAGGCCTCGACCCGCTCGGTGGTGGTCGCCGAGGTGGTCAGGGTCGGGATGACCTCGACCAGCTTCTGCACCGGCGCCGGGTTGAAGAAGTGCAGGCCGATCACCTGCTCCGGGCGGGTGGTGGCGGCGGCCAGCTTCACGATCGGGATCGAGGAGGTGTTGGAGGCGAGGATCGCGTCGCGGCGCTCGACCACCCGGTCCAGGGTCTCGAAGATCTTGACCTTGATGTCCTCGCGCTCGGCGACGGCCTCGACCACCAGGTCGCGGTCGGCGAAGTCGGACAGCTCGACGGTGAAGGACAGCCGGGCCAGCGCCTCGTCCCGCTGCTCGGGGCTCAGCTTGCCCCGCTTGACCGCCGTCTCCAGGGAGTTGGTCAGCCGGGTGCGGCCGAACTCCAGCGCCTCACCGCTGGCCTCCGACACCAGGACGTCCAGCCCGGCCCGGGCGAAGACCTCGGCGATGCCCGACCCCATCAGACCGCAGCCGATCACTCCGACGCGCGCGATGTCACTCACTCAGTTGCCCTTCGACGGTGCTGGGGGTCGCCCAGCTTTCGGGTGGCCCAGCGAGCTGCTGGACGACGGGCCGGTGTGCCGGAATGGGTGCACCGGTCACCGCCCCGACGACGTTACTACTCCGTACCGGCCAGTAGGTCACCCCCTCCCCGGCGTAGTGCCAGGGTCGGGCTTCACCCGAACGAGTGAGGCAGTGGCCCCGGACCCGTGTGCCCGGGGCCCGCTCCGCCCGGCTGCCGACAGAATGCCGCAGACGGGGCCGGGGGCGGACGCGGACAGGGCCGGGGACGTGAAGGGAGCACAGGGTGTCGACGGGATCGCTCGCAGGACAGGTCGCCCTGATCACCGGCGCGGGCCGGGGCATCGGCCGGGAGCTCGCCATCGGCCTGGCCGCCGAGGGGATGTCCGTCGGCCTGGTCGGCCGCACCCACGAGACGCTGACCGACACGCTCAAGGAGTGCGTCAAGCGCGGCTCCCGGGGCGTCGCGGTGACCGCCGACGTCACCCGCCCCGGCTCGGTGCGCGAGGCCGTCCGGCTGGTCGAGCGCGACCTCGGGCCGATCGACCTGCTGGTCAACAACGCCGGCCTGGTCGACCGCGCCGAGGTGCCGATCTGGGAGACCGACGCGAACCAGTGGTGGCAGGTGATCGAGACCAACCTGCGCGGCCCCTACAACCTGCTGCGCTGCGTGCTCCCCGGCATGGTCGCCCGCCGGAGCGGCCGGGTGGTCAACCTCAACTCCGGCTTCGCGCTGCGCCCGGACGGCAACTACACCGCGTACGCCACGTCCAAGGGCGCGCTGCTCCAGCTCTCCGACAACATGGCGGACTCGCTCGCCCGCAACGGCGTCGTGGTCCTCGACGTCAGCCCGGGCGCGGTGGCCACCGACATGACCGCCGCGATGCCGATGTTCAAGGAGACGACGACCTGGGGCTCCATCCCGTACATGGTCGCGGTCACCGTGGACGCCGCCCGGGGCCGCTTCGACGGACTGCACGGGCGGTTCATCCACGCCGGCCGGGACGACCTGGAGGAGCTGGTCAACCGGGCGGACGCGATCCGCGCCGCGGACGCCCGTACGCTGCGGCTGCGCCCGTACAAGGACGACGATCCGATGGTCTGACCTGGGGTGTTCCCCGGGGCCCGTCAGACCGCTCCCGACCGCTCAGGCGCAGAGCTGGCTGGCGGTCACCGGCTTGAGCCCCGCCTTGGCCAGGCCGTCCAGGACACCGGGCATCGCGTCCACCGTGCACTGGTGCCCCATGTGCAGCGCCACCACCGAGCCGCCGCGCACCGAGTTCAGCACCCGGCGCTGCAGCTCGGCCGCCGAGGGGTCGTTGTAGTCGCGCGGGTCGACGTCGAAGGACAGCACGTGCTCGTACCCGACCGCCTTGGCCTGCTCGCGCACCATCGGGGTGGCGTACTGCGCGGCGGAGGGCCGGAACCAGCGGCCGATCGAGCCGGTGAGCCGCTGCAGGCGCTCCGCGCACTGGGCGATCTCGGCGCGCGCCTGGTCCGGTGTCATGGCGGAGATGTTGAGGTGGTTCTGGGTGTGGTTGCCCAGCTCGTGGCCGCCGTCCAGGATCCGCCGGGCCATCTGCGGCTGCTGGTCGAGCCAGCTGCCGACCACCATCACGGTCAGCTTGGCGCCGCGCTGCTCGGCGATCTCCAGCAGCGCGGTGGCCAGCTTCGGGTCGCCGCTGCCGTGGACGGTGAGCGCCACGTTCTTCCCGGTGCGCGGCCCGTACGCGACCTCGACCGGGGTGCCGGGCGCGAGCGGCGGCAGCGCGGGCGGGGCCGGCGGGGCGCTGGGCTGGGCGGCGGCCGCGGCGGCGGTCGGCTCGGCGTCGGGCCGGGGCTCCGCCGGGGCGGTGGGCTCGGGGGAGGCCGGGCCCTCGCCGCCGTTCCAGGCCGGGTCGGTGGTGTGCTGCGGGTCCACCGTGCCGGGGTGCGCGGCGAGCGCCCCCGGGTCGGCCCGGCGGAGTGTGCCGGTGCCGCAGGCAGCCAGCAGCCCCCCGGTGGCGGCGAGGGCGGCGAGTCGGGCGGTGGTGCGCAGCACGCTGCGGCGGTCGGCAGTCATCGGCAGCCAGCATAGAGAGGACGGCTCGGGCGGGCGATCCGGGCCGAGCGTCCGGACCCTTCTTGACGTGCACACACTCCGTCACCGGGTGTTGCGTAAACCTGAACTCCCGCTGTTTCCACGGCGTGTCCTTGGATACGATCACCGCGCACCGCGTGAGGACGGGCGGTGGCCGAACTCTTCCGGCATGGCGCATTGGGGGCGGACAGGATGTACGAGGACAGCGCGGCGACCGGCCGGAGCACGGACACCGAGTGGGACTGGGGCAGGACCGGCGACTGGCAGCCGCCGAGCGAGCTGGACACCGGCGTCCCGCACACCGCCCGGATGTACGACTACTACCTCGGCGGCAAGGACAACTTCGAGGCCGACCGCAAGGCCGCCCAGGCCGCGATAGCCGCCTACCCCGCGCTGCCGCTGCTGGCCCGCACCAACCGGCAGTTCCTCGGCCGCGCGGTGGAGTACGTGGCCGGCCGGGGCGTGCGCCAGTTCGTCGACATCGGCACCGGCATCCCGGCGGTCGGCTCCACCAGCGAGGTCGCCCAGCGGGTCGCCCCGGACGCCCGGGTGGTGTACGTGGACAACGACCCGATCGTCGCCACCCACGCCCGCGCCCTGCTGGCCGGCCACCCCGCCGGGCACACCTCGGTGATCGAGGCCGACCTGCGCGACCCGGCCACGATCCTCGGCCACCCCGGGCTGGCCGGCGCCGTCGACCTCTCCCAGCCGGTCGCGCTGATGCTGGTCGCCGTCCTGCACTTCATCCGTGACGAGGAGGGCGCCCAGCAGATCGTCCGCACCCTGCGCGACGCGCTCGCCCCCGGCAGCGCGCTGATCCTCTCCCACGGCAGCCCCGACTTCGCCTCCCGCGAGAGCGCCGCCGAGGGCACCCGCATCTACCGCAGCGCCAGCGCCCCGCTCGTGCTGCGCCCGCGCTCCGGCGTCGAGCCCTTCTTCGGCGACTTCGACTTCGTCGGCCCCGGGCTCGTCCAGCTCCCGCTCTGGCGCCCCGTCGCGGGCCACGTGCCGACCTCCGAACTCCCCGAGGGCTGGCAGGACGTCTCCGCGTACGCCGGCGTCGCCTTCAAGCGGTAGTCGTCCGCCTCGAACAGCAGGCCCGGTCCCGGCGCCTCCCTCCTACGCCGGGACCGGACCGTCGAAGGCTACGGAACCCCACTGACAACCCCTCACCCCCGCGGCTACCCTGCGGCGTGACCACCACCGCCCTGCCGCCGCTGCCCGCCGACGTCGCCGAACTGCTGCGGGCCGTCGACGCCCCGCCCCGCCTGGTCGCCCACCTCGCGCTGGTGCACCGGGTCGCCGAGGAGATCGCCGGGTTCTGCGCCCGCGAAGGCCTGGCCTTCGACCGCGCGGCCGTCCTCTACGGCGCCGCCACCCACGACATCGGCAAGACCGTCCACCCCGAGGAGCTCTCCGCCCCCGGCTCCCGGCACGAGCCCGCCGGGCACGCCCTGCTGCTCGCCCACGGCGTCCCCGAGCACCTCGCCCGCTTCGCCCGCACCCACGCGAGCTGGGACGAGCCCGGCACCACCGTCGAGGACCTGCTGGTCGGCCTGGCCGACAAGGCCTGGAAGAACAAGCGGGTCCAGGACCTGGAGGACCTGGTCGTCGACCGCCTCGCCGCCGCCGGCGGGAAGGAGCGCTGGGAGGCCTTCCTCGCCCTGGACGACCTGCTCACCCGGATCGGCGAGGACGCCCCGCGCCGGCTCGCCGTCCAGGCCGCCCACCCGGTACGGACCGGGTGAAAACGGCGCGACAGGCCCGGCCGGCCGGTGTTAGCGTCCGCGGCATGGAACCCCTGAGCGAGAACGAGATCCGCGCGTCCTTCGTCAACTGCTCCAAGGGCGAGGCCCGCCGGCTCCACCTGCCCCGGGGTCTGGCCGAACTGCCCTGGGAGCAGCTGGACTTCCTCGGCTGGCGGGACCAGGGCGCGCCCGACCGGGCGTACCTGGTGGCGCCGTACGAGGGCGAGCCGGTCGGCGTGACGCTGCGCTCCTCGGTGATCCGGCGCAGCCTGACCAAGACCAACGTGTGCTCGCTGTGCATCACCGCGCACGCCGGGTCGGGGGTCGCGCTGCTCGCCGCCCGCCGGGCCGGGGCGGCCGGGCGCGAGGGCAACACGGTCGGCACGTACATCTGCGCCGACCTGGCCTGCTCGCTCTACGTGCGCGGGCTGAAGAAGTCCACGCTGGTCACCCGGCCCGACGAGTCGCTGCCGCTGGAGCTGCAGATCGACCGTACGGTGGGCAACCTCGGCGGCTTCCTCGCCAAGGTGCTCGCCACCGCGGACGTCGCGTAGCGGCTCCGCGCCGCTCAGTGCCCGCGCAGCTGGTCCAGGTCGCGGCGCTCCCGCTTGGTCGGCCGCCCGGCCCCGCGGTCCCGCGTCCCGGCCGCCGCGACGAACTCGCGCGGCGGCCGCGGCGGGCTGTTGTCGACCAGGCACTCCGCCGCGACGACGGCGCCGACCCGCTTGCGGATCAGCTTGCTCACCACCACGACCCGTTCGTGGCCCTCCTCGCGGAGCCGCACCTCGTCCCCGGGCTTCAGCGTCTGGGCGGGCTTGGCCCGCTCGCCGTTCACCCGGACGTGCCCGGCCCGGCAGGCGGCCGCCGCCAGCGCCCGTGTCTTGACCAGCCGGACCGACCAGATCCAGCTGTCCACCCGCACGCTTCCCTCGTGTTCAGCCATCCTGGGAGCCTACCCAAGGACGGCCTGCCCGCCCGCGGGCGGCGCCTCCTGGATCGCCCAGCCGTTCCCGTCCGGGTCGTTGAAGAACAGGAAGTTGTTCCACGCCTCACCGTGCCCGTCCACCCGGGCCCCGGCCACGAAGTGCTGGACCGGGCTGACCTGCACACCGCGGGCCACCAGTTCGGCGTGCGCCTTCTCGATGTCCGGCACCACCAGCTGGAGTCCCTTGACCGATCCGGGCGGCGAGTCGATCACCCCCTTGCCCACCACGATGGAGCAGGCCGAACCCGGGGGCGTCAGCTGGATCACCCGGATCCCGTCCCGCAACAGGGTGTCGTGGTCGACGGTGAACCCGGCCTGCTCCTCGTAGAAGAGCTTCGAGCGGTCCACGTCGGAGACCGGGACCACCACGACTTCGAGTTTCCACTCCATCGCCCTCACCTCTCTCGGCCGGGCCCTTCCAGTATCCGTCCGTAACCGCCCCCGGGACCGTCGGATAGCCTGAGAACACGATGAATCCCCAGACCACGCCCGCCGCGACCCCGCCGGACACCTCCTTCACCACCCCGTGGGGCGCCTTCGCGCTCACCCGCTTCCCCGAGGACCCGCGCGAGCGGCTGCGGGCCTGGGACGCCGCCGACGAGTACCTGCTGCGCCACCTCGCGGGCGAGGCCGACAGCGCGGCCGGCACCGCGACGGAGCTGGCCGGCCGGACGGTCGCCGTCCTCGGCGACCGCTGGGGCGCGCTGACCACCGCGCTCGCCGAGTACCGGCCGGTCCAGATCACCGACTCCCACCTCGGCCGGCAGGCCACCCTGGCCAACCTGGCCCGGGCCGGCGCCGCCGTCGACGAGTCCCGGCTGCTCACCACCCGTGACGCCCCGCCGGAGCGGATCGACGTGCTGCTGGTGCGCGTGCCCAAGAGCCTGGCCCTGCTGGAGGACCAGCTGCACCGGCTCGCCCCCGCCGTCCACGAGGGCGCCGTGGTGATCGGCACCGGCATGGTCACCGAGATCCACACCTCCACGCTCCGGCTCTTCGAGCGGATCCTCGGCCCGACCCGCACCTCGCTGGCCGCCCGCAAGGCCCGGCTGGTCTTCTGCACCCCGGACCGGGCGCTGGACCCCGGCCCCAACCCGTGGCCGCACCGCTACGCGCTGCCCCAGGACATCGGCCCCGCCTCCGGCCGTACCGTCGTCAACCACGCGGGCACCTTCTGCGCCGACCGGCTCGACATCGGCACCCGCTTCCTCCTCGCCCACCTGCCCGTCCCCGCCCCCGGCGCCCGGGTGGTGGACCTCGGCTGCGGCAACGGCGTGGTCGGCACGGCCGCCGCGCTGGCCGGGCCCGGCGCGGAGCTGGTGTTCGTGGACGAGTCGCACCAGGCGGTGGCCTCCGCCGAGGAGACCTTCCGCGCCAACCTAGGCCCGGACGCGCCGGCCGAGTTCCTGGCCGCCGACGCCCTGGCCCGGGACGTGGTCGCCCCCGGTTCGGTGGACCTGGTGCTCAACAACCCGCCGTTCCACTCCCACCAGGCCACCACCGACGCCACCGCCTGGCGGATGTTCACCGGCGCCAAGCGGGCGCTGCGCCCCGGGGGCGAGCTCTGGGTGGTCGGCAACCGCCACCTCGGCTACCACGTCAAGCTGCGCCGCCTCTTCGGCAACTGCCAACTCGTCGCCGGGAACCCCAAGTTCGTGGTGCTGCGGGCCGTCAAGCGCTGACCCGGGCACCCCGCCCCGGCGGGGGTCCGGCACAACCTCCTTGCATGAATTTTCCGTCACGCGTATATTCATGCCAAGACTAAGGAGGAACGCCATGGCATTGCGAGTCGCCGTCGCCGGCGCGAGCGGTTACGCGGGCGGCGAGGTGCTGCGCCTGCTGCTCGGCCACCCGGAGATGGAGATCGGGGCGCTGACCGGCGGCTCGAACGCGGGCACCAGGCTGGGCCTGCTCCAGCCGCACCTCCGCCCGCTCGCCGACCGCGTCCTCGAGGCCACCACCCCCGAGGTGCTGGCCGACCACGACGTGGTGTTCCTGGCCCTGCCGCACGGTCAGTCCGCCGCCGTCGCCGAGCAGCTCGGCCCGAACGTCCTGGTGATCGACTGCGGCGCCGACTTCCGGCTCAAGGCCGCCGCCGACTGGGAGCAGTTCTACGGCACCGCGCACGCCGGCACCTGGCCCTACGGCCTGCCCGAACTCCCCGGCCACCGCGCCGCGTTGAAGGGCAGCAACCGGATCGCCGTACCCGGCTGCTACCCGACGGCCGTCTCCCTGGCGCTGTTCCCCGCCTACGCCGCGCAGCTCGCCGAACCGGAGGCCGTGGTGGTCGCCGCCTCCGGCACCTCCGGCGCCGGCAAGGCCGCCAAGCCGCACCTGCTGGGCAGCGAGGTGATGGGCAGCGTCAGCCCATACGGCGTCGGCGGCGTCCACCGGCACACCCCGGAGATGGCGCAGAACCTCTCCCCGGTCGCGGGCGAGCCGGTCACCGTTTCCTTCACCCCCACCCTCGTCCCGATGCCGCGCGGCATCCTCGCCACCTGCTCGGCCAAGGCCAGGCCCGGGGTGACGGCCCGGAGCCTGCGCGCCGCCTACACCGAGGCGTTCGCGGACGAGCCCTTCGTCCACCTGCTGCCCGAGGGGCAGTGGCCGCAGACCAGCAGCGTCTACGGCGCCAACACCGCCCTGGTCCAGGTCGCCCTGGACGCCGCCGCCGGGCGGATCATCGCGATCAGCGCGATCGACAACCTGGTCAAGGGCACCGCCGGCGGCGCGGTGCAGAGCATGAACATCGCCCTGGGCCTGCCCGAGGAGCTCGGCCTGCCCGTGAACGGAGTCGCACCGTGAGCAAGAGCACCAACGTCGGAGTGACCGCCGCCAAGGGCTTCCGGGCCGCCGGTGTGACCGCCGGCATCAAGGCCTCCGGCACCCCCGACCTCGCCCTGGTGGTCAACGACGGCCCCTCGCTCGCCGCGGCCGGCGTCTTCACCGCCAACCGGGTCAAGGCCGCGCCGGTGCTCTGGTCCGAGCAGGTCCTCAAGGGCGGCCAGGTCTCCGCCGTCGTCCTCAACTCCGGTGGCGCCAACGCCTGCACCGGCCCGCTCGGCTTCCAGGACACCCACGCCACCGCGGAGAAGGCCGCCGCGGAGCTGGGCCTCAACGCGGGCGAGGTCGCCGTCGCCTCCACCGGCCTGATCGGCGTCCGGCTGCCGATGGACCTCCTGCTGCCCGGCGTCGCCCTGGCCGTCGGCGCGCTCGGCGAGGACGGCGGCGAGGCCGCCGCGATCGCCATCAAGACCACCGACACCGTGCACAAGACCGCCGAGTACACCAGCCCGGCCGGCTGGACGGTCGGCGGCATGGCCAAGGGCGCGGGCATGCTCGCCCCGAGCCTCGCCACCATGCTGGTCGTCCTCACCACCGACGCCGACCTGGACAGCGCCGCCCTGGACGACGCGCTGCGCGGCGCCACCCGCACCACCTTCGACCGGATCGACTCCGACGGCTGCATGTCGACCAACGACACCGTGCTGCTGCTCGCCTCCGCCGCCTCCGGCACCGTCCCGGACCGGGCCGAGTTCGCCGAGGCCGTCCGCACGGTCAGCGCCGACCTGGCCCGCCAGCTGATCGGCGACGCCGAGGGCGCGAGCAAGGAGATCCGGATCGACGTCACCGGCGCCGCCACCGAGGACGACGCCGTCGAGGTCGCCCGGACGATCAGCCGCAACAACCTGCTCAAGTGCGCCATCCACGGCGAGGACCCCAACTGGGGCCGGGTGCTGGCCGCGATCGGCACCACCTCCGCCGCCTTCGACCCGGACGGGCTGGACGTCGCCATCAACGGCGTCTGGGTCTGCAAGTCCGGCGGCGTCGGCGAGGACCGCGACCTGGTCGACATGAAGGGCCGCGAGGTCGTCATCACCGCGAACCTCAACGCCGGTACGGCGGGCGCCACGCTGTGGACCAACGACCTGACGGCCGACTACGTCCACGAGAACAGCGCCTACTCGACCTGATCCGCGCCGCTCCACCCGAGCCCGCCTGATCCGCGACATCCCCCCGGCCCGCGGCCGGGGGGACCCCCATCGACGAGGGAAACCCGTGCAGATCGCACCCAAGGGCGAACAGGCCCGCAACAACACCGCGTTGCCCAAGGCCATGACGCTGATCGAGGCGCTGCCGTGGCTGGAGCGCTTCCACGGCAAGACCGTCGTGATCAAGTTCGGCGGCAACGCCATGGTGGACGACAGCCTCAAGTCCGCCTTCGCCCAGGACGTCGTCTTCCTGCGCTACGCCGGGCTGCACCCCGTCGTGGTGCACGGCGGCGGCCCCCAGATCAGTGCCCAACTCGACCGGCTGGGCCTGGAGTCGAGCTTCACCAACGGCCTGCGGGTCACCACCCCGGAGACCATGGACGTGGTCCGGATGGTGCTGGCCGGCCAGGTGCAGCGCGAGCTGGTCGGCCTGCTCAACGAGCACGGTCCGTTCGCGGTCGGCATGACCGGCGAGGACGCCCACACCATGACGGCGGTCAAGCGCTACGCCGTGGTGGACGGCGAGCAGGTCGACATCGGCCTGGTCGGCGACATCGTCAACATCGAGGCCGGCGCCGTGAAGGCGATGATCGCCGACGGCCGCATCCCGGTCATCTCCTCGATCGCCCGCGGCACCGACGGCCACGTCTACAACATCAACGCCGACACCGCCGCCTCCGCCCTCGCGGTCGCGCTCGGCGCCGAGATGCTCGTCGTCCTCACCGACGTCGAGGGCCTCTACAAGGACTGGCCGGAATCCGACGACGTGATCAGCCAGCTCAGCGCGAGCGAGCTGGAGGAGCTGCTGCCCGAGCTGGCCAGCGGCATGCTCCCCAAGATGGAGGGCTGCCTGCGGGCCGTCCGCTCCGGCGTGGGCACCGCCCGCGTCCTGGACGGCCGGGTCCAGCACAGCCTGCTGCTGGAGATCTTCACCGACGAGGGCATCGGCACGATGGTCGTGCCGGACGACGAAACGACCGTGACCGGGGGACTGGCATGAGCGGCACGACTGGCACCGACAGCACGACCGGCGCGACGGGTACGACCGGCGCGACGGGTACGACGGGTACGACCCACAACGAGCAGCTCGCCGAGCGCTGGCAGCACGCCTTCACCGACAACTACGGCACCCCCCGCATCCCGCTGGTGCGCGGCGAGGGCAGCAAGCTCTGGGACGCCGACGGCAAGGAGTACACCGACCTGCTCGGCGGCATCGCCGTCAACGCCCTCGGCACCGCCCACCCGGCCGTCGTCGAGGCGGTGAGCCGGCAGATCGCCACCCTGGGCCACGTCTCCAACCTCTTCATGGCCGAGCCCACCATCGCGCTCGCCGAGCGGCTGCTGGAGCTGGACGGCCGCCCGGGCGGCCGGGTGTTCTTCTGCAACTCCGGCGCCGAGGCCAACGAGGCCGCCTTCAAGATCAGCCGGCGGACCGGCCGCACCCACCTGGTCGCCCTCCAGGGCGCCTTCCACGGCCGCACCATGGGCGCCCTCGCGCTCACCGGCCAGCCCGCCAAGCAGGACCCGTTCCGCCCGCTGCCCGGTGACGTCACCCACGTCCCGTTCGGCGACGTCGAGGCGCTGCGCGCGGCCGTCACCACCGAGACGGCCGCCGTCTTCCTGGAGCCCGTCCAGGGCGAGAACGGCGCGATCCCGCTGCCCGAGGGCTACCTGAAGGCGGCCCGCGAGATCACCCGGGCCACCGGCACCCTGCTGGTCCTGGACGAGATCCAGACCGGCGTCGGCCGCACCGGCCACTGGTTCGCCCACCAGGCGGACGAGGGCGTGGAGCCGGACGTGGTCACCCTGGCCAAGGCGCTCGGCGGCGGCCTGCCGATGGGCGCGGTGCTCGCCTTCGGGCCGGCCGCCGAGCTGCTCACCCCCGGCCAGCACGGCACCACCTTCGGCGGCAACCCGGTGGCCGCCGCGGCCGGGCTCGCGGTGCTGGACACCATCGAGTCCGAGGGCCTGCTGGAGCACGTCCGCAAGCTCGGCGAGCGGCTGCGGCAGGGCGTCGAGGCGCTCGGCGACCCGCTGGTCTCGCACGTGCGCGGGGCGGGCCTGCTGCTCGGCATCGTGCTCACCGAGCCGGTCTCGGCGCAGGTCCAGGCCGCCGCGCAGGAGGCGGGCTTCCTGGTCAACGCGGCCGTCCCGGACGCCGTCCGGCTGGCCCCGCCGCTGGTGCTGACCGAGCAGGAGGCGGACGCCTTCCTGGCCGCGCTGCCGGGCATCCTCCGGACGGTGCGCGAGGGCGCCCCGGCCGATGCGAATTGACCGTCGTCCGGGAGAATAATCACATGACCGCTTCCCACTCCGGCCCGTCCGCCGCAGGCCCGACGCCGCAGGTCCCGCAGACCCGCACCGCGCGCCACCGGCGGATCGTGGACCTGCTCACCCGCCAGCCCGTGCGTTCGCAGAGCCAGCTCGCCAAGCTGCTCGCCGACGACGGACTCGTGGTCACCCAGGCCACCCTCTCCCGGGACCTGGACGAGCTGGGAGCGGTCAAGATCCGCAACCGGGACGGCGCGCTGATCTACGCCGTCCCGGCCGAGGGCGGCGACCGCACGCCGCGCGCGCCGATGGGCGAGTCGGCCAGCGAGGGCCGGATGGCCCGGCTGGCCGGCGAGCTCATGGTCTCCGCGACGGCCTCCGGCAACCTGGTGGTGCTGCGCACCCCGCCGGGCGCCGCCCAGTTCCTGGCCTCGGCGATCGACCAGGCCGAGGTGTTCGAGATCATCGGCACCATCGCCGGCGACGACACCGTCCTGCTGATCAGCCGGGACCCGGCCGGCGGGCAGGCGCTCGCCGACCACCTCATGCAACTCGCCCAGGCGAAGGCGCAGTAGCACCTCGAACGCGCGAAACCCCGGCCGACGGAGACCGTCCGGCCGGGGTTTTGTGTTTCATGCGGCGTCGTGCATACTTATGCCACCCACTGCACATGCATGAAGGAGCCACCGCGATGACCGCCGAGCAGTCCTCCGACGTCCGCCTCTGGGGTGCGCGCTTCGCCGACGGCCCGTCCGAGGCGCTGGCCAGGCTCTCGGCCTCGGTCCACTTCGACTGGCGCCTCGCGCCGTACGACATCGCCGGCTCCAAGGCCCACGCCCGGGTCCTGCACAAGGCCGGCCTGCTCTCCGACGAGGAGCTGGCCGGCATGCTGGCCGGCCTGGACGAGCTGCTCGCCGACGTCGAGGCGGGCACCTTCACCGGCACCGTCGCCGACGAGGACGTGCACACCGCCCTGGAGCGCGGCCTGCTGGAGCGCCTCGGCCCCGACCTCGGCGGCAAGCTGCGGGCCGGACGCTCGCGCAACGACCAGATCGCCACCCTGTTCCGGATGTACCTGCGGGACCACGCGAAGACCATCGGCGGCCTGCTGCTCGACCTCCAGCAGGCCCTGGTCGGCCTCGCCGAGGCGCACCCGGACACCGCGATGCCCGGCCGCACCCACCTCCAGCACGCCCAGCCGGTGCTCTTCGCCCACCACGTCCTCGCGCACGTGCAGGCCCTCGGCCGGGACGCCGAGCGGCTGCGCCAGTGGGACGCCCGCACCGCCGTCTCGCCGTACGGCTCCGGCGCGCTGGCCGGCTCCTCGCTCGGCCTCGACCCGCAGGCCGTCGCCGCCGACCTCGGCTTCGAGGGCGGCTCGGTCGGCAACTCCATCGACGGCACCGCCTCGCGCGACTTCGTCGCCGAGTTCGCCTTCGTGACCGCGATGGTCGGCATCAACCTCTCCCGGATCGCGGAGGAGGTGATCATCTGGAACACCAAGGAGTTCGGCTTCATCACGCTGCACGACGCCTTCTCCACCGGCTCCTCGATCATGCCGCAGAAGAAGAACCCGGACATCGCCGAGCTCGCCCGGGGCAAGTCCGGCCGGCTGATCGGCAACCTGACCGGCCTGCTGGCCACCCTCAAGGCGCTGCCGCTCGCCTACAACCGGGACCTCCAGGAGGACAAGGAGCCGGTCTTCGACTCCTGCGACACGCTGGAGGTGCTGCTGCCCGCGTTCACCGGGATGATGGCCACCCTCACCGTGCACCGGGAGCGGCTGGAGGAGCTGGCCCCGGCCGGCTTCTCGCTCGCCACCGACATCGCCGAGTGGCTGGTCAAGCAGGGCGTGCCGTTCCGGGTCGCGCACGAGGTGGCCGGCGCCTGCGTCAAGGTCTGCGAGGCCGAGGGCATCGAGCTGTCCGACCTGACGGACGAGCAGTTCGCCGCGATCTCCGGGCACCTGACGCCCGAGGTGCGCTCGGTGCTCAGCGTCCACGGCGCCATCGCCTCCCGCGACGGGCGCGGCGGAACGGCCCCCTCGGCGGTCGCGGTCCAGCTCGCCGAGGTGAAGGCGGACCTGGCGCGGCAGCAGGAGTGGGCGCGGGGCTGATCCCGGACGGCGGGGCCGGTCCCGGACGAGGGGCCGAGCCCCCGCGACGGGGCCGATCCCCGGCGCGACGGGGGAGGGGCGCGGCGGTCCGGCC
>NZ_JBHVEU010000234.1:0-14235 GCF_042802075.1 Kitasatospora sp. NPDC057518 | reverse complement strand
GCAGGGGGGACCCTGTGGGAGAGTAGGACGCCGCCGAACAATTCTTCAGAAGAACCCCCATCCGGGTCCCGGATGGGGGTTCTTCGCGTTTTCAGGGACTCTTCGCGTGGTGGGCCGGTTGCGTGGTGGGCCGGAAAGAATCTTGGCCGGCCGTGTCGAGAACCCGTGCCCGGCACCGTCCCCGGAGTGGACGCGGCCACAATGGGTCGCACCAGCTCCGAGGATCCGAGGAGAAGACGATGGCCAAGTACCTGTTGCTGAAGCACTACCGGGGTGCCCCGAGCTCGGTCAACTGCGTGCCGATGGACCAGTGGACACCGGAGGAGGTCACGGCGCACATCCGGTACATGCAGGAGTTCGCGGACCGGCTGGAGAAGACCGGCGAGTTCGTCGACGGCCAGGCGCTCGCGCCCGAGGGGACGTGGGTCCGGTACGACGGCGAGGGGCGTCCGCCGGTCACCGACGGTCCGTTCGCCGAGACCAAGGACCTGATCGCCGGCTGGATGGTGATCGACGTCGACAGCTACGAGCGGGCCGTCGAGTTGGCCGGGGAGCTGTCGGCCGCGCCCGGGGCCGGGGGCGAGCCGATCCACGAGTGGCTGGAGCTGCGTCCGTTCCTGGCGATGCCGGCGACCATCACCGAGTGACGTCCCCGATGGACGAGGCCCTGCTGAGGAGTCTCACGCCGAGTGTCATCGGTGTCCTCGTCCGCCGCGGAGCTGACTTCGCGGCGGCCGAGGACGCGGTGCAGGAGGCGCTGGTCGAGGCGGTCCGGCTCTGGCCGGCCGAGCGGCCGCGCGATCCCAAGGGCTGGCTGGTCACCGTGGCCTGGCGCAAGTTCCTGGACGCGACCCGGTCGGAGGCCGCCCGCCGGCGCCGGGAGGACCTGGTCGACCAGGAGCCGGAGCCGGGGCCCGCGACCGCCGTGGACGACACGCTCCAGCTCTACTTCCTGTGCGCCCACCCGTCGTTGACGCCCTCGTCGGCGGTGGCGCTGACCCTGCGGGCGGTGGGCGGGCTGACCACCCGCCAGATCGCCCGGGCCTACCTGGTGCCCGAGGCGACCATGGCGCAGCGGATCAGCCGGGCCAAGCGCACCGTCTCGGCCGTCAGGTTCGATCAGCCGGGGGACGTCGCGACCGTGCTCCGGGTCCTCTACCTGGTCTTCAACGAGGGGTATTCCGGCGATCTCGACCTCGCGGCCGAGGCGATCCGGCTCACCCGGCAGCTCGCCGCGGTGATCGACCACCCCGAGGTGGCCGGGCTGCTGGCCCTGATGCTGCTGCACCACGCCCGGCGGGCGGGCAGGACCGCGCCCGACGGCGCGCTGGTGCCGCTGGCCGAGCAGGACCGCGGCCGGTGGGACACCGGGCTGATCGCCGAGGGCATCGGCATCCTCCAGGGGGCCCTGGCCCGGGACCGGCTGGGCGAGTTCCAGGCCCAGGCGGCCATCGCGGCGCTGCACGCCGACGCGCCCACCGCCGGGGAGACGGACTGGGTGCAGATCGTCGAGTGGTACGACGAGCTCGTCCGGTTGACCGCCAGCCCGGTGGTGCGGCTCAACCGCGCGGTGGCGGTCGGCGAGGCCGACGGTCCGCGCGCGGGGCTGGCGGCGCTCGCGGAGCTGGACGACGCGCTGCCCAGGTACGCGGCGGTGGCGGCGTACCTCCATGAGCGCGACGGGGACCTGGTGGCGGCGGCCCGGTTGTACGCGGAGGCGGCGCACCGGGCGCCCGACCTTGCCGAGCGCGACCATCTGACCCGTCAGGCGGCCCGGCTCAACACGCTTCTGAAGGGTCGTCGGACGGACTGAGTCCGGCCGGGGGAGCGGGGCTCAGAGCCGGCCGGCGGCCTTCAGCGCCAGGTAGGTGTCGGCGAGGGCCGGGGCGATCCGGGTCGGCGGGGCGTCCAGGACGGTGACGCCGTGGCGGGTGAGGTGCTCGGCGGTGGCCCGGCGGTCGGCCCGGGTCTGTTCGGCGGCGGCCGCGCCGTAGACGGCCTCCAGGGTGCCCCGCCCGGCGGCGAGGGCGTCCAGCTGCGGGTCGGCGACCGAGGCGAGGACGACCTCGTGGCGCTTGGTGAGCATCGGCAGCAGCGGTCGCAGGCCGTCCTCGACCGGGGCCGCGTCGAGGCCGGTGAGCAGCACGATCAGCGAGCGCTGCGGCGCCATCTTGAGCGCGGTGGCGACCAGCGAGCGCATGTCGGTCTCGTGCAGCGCGGGTTCCAGCCCGGCCATCGCGTTGGTGAAGGCGGGCAGCACCTCGTGGGCGGAGCTGCCGGCCACCGCGACGCGCTTGCGGGAGTCGTGGGCGAGCAGGTCGACCCGGTCGCCGGCCCGGGTGGCGAGGGCGGTGAGCAGCAGCGCGGCGTCGAGGGCGGCGTCCAGGCGGGGCGCGTCGCCGACCCGGCCGGCCGAGGTGCGGCCGGTGTCGAGGACGACGAGGATGTGCCGGTCGCGTTCGGGGCGCCAGGTGCGGACGGCGACGGTGTTGCGGCGGGCGCTGGCGCGCCAGTCGATGGAGCGGACGTCGTCGCCGGGCAGGTACTCGCGCAGGGAGTCGAACTCGGTGCCCTGGCCGCGGGTCAGGACGGAGGTGCGGCCGTCGAGTTCGCGCAGCCGGGCGAGCCGGGAGGGCAGGTGCTTGCGGCTGGCGAACGGGGGCAGCGCGCGGACCGTCCAGGGGACGAGGTGCGAGCCCTGGCGGGCGGCCAGGCCGAGCGGGCCGAGCGAGCGGACCGTCACCCGGTGGGCGTGGTGGTCGCCGCGGCGGGTGGGGGTGAGCACGGTGGTGATCCGGCGCCGTTCGCCGCCGGGGAGGGCCAGGGTGTGCCGGGAGGCGGCCTCGGCGGTGCCGGGGCGCCAGGCGGACGGGGCCCAGGCGTCGCGGACCAGGCCGCGGAGCGGCCGGCCGGACGGGTTGGTGACGGTCAGTTCGACGGTGGCGGGCTCGCCGAGCCGGACGGTGGTGTCGCCGGCCCGCCCGAACCGCAGGCCGCGGACCGGGGCGGCGAGCACCAGGTCGACCGCGACGGCGACCAGCACCGCACCGGTGACCAGGCCGATCCCGGTCCAGGACGGCAGCAGCAGGCCCACGACGAGCGCGCCGAGTGCGGCGAGCAGGGCGGTTCGCCCGGTGAGGGCCATGCGGTGCGCTCCTTCGGAAGCCCGTGCGTCGGAACCCGTGGGCCGGCGGCCGGAACGGGGGCGGTACGGCGGGGTGGGGTCAGCGGGGTGCGGGCGTCTGGGTGAGGACGGCCTGGATGACGGAGTCGGCGGTGACGCCCTCCATCTCGGCCTCGGCGCGCAGCGCGACCCGGTGCCGCAGGGTGGGCAGGGCGAGCGCCTTGACGTCGTCCGGGGTGACGTAGTCGCGGCCGGCCAGCCAGGCCCAGGCGCGGGAGGCGGCGAGCAGGGCGGTGGCGCCGCGCGGGGAGACGCCGATGGACAGCGACGGGGACTGCCGGGTGGCCCGGCAGAGGTCGACGATGTAGGCGAGGACCTCGGGGGAGACGGTCAGCTTGGCGATCTGCTCGCGGGCAGCGGCGACGTGCTCGGGGCCGGCGACCGGGCGGACGCCGGCCGCGCCGAGGTCGCGCGGGTCGAAGCCGGCGGCGTGCCGGGAGAGCACCTGGAACTCCTGGTCGCGGTCGGGCAGCGGCAGGACCAGCTTGAGCAGGAAGCGGTCCAGCTGGGCCTCGGGCAGCGGGTAGGTGCCCTCGTACTCGACCGGGTTCTGGGTCGCGGCGACCAGGAACGGGACGGGCAGCGGGCGCGCCTCGCCGTCCACCGTGACCTGGTGCTCCTCCATGGCCTCCAGCAGGGCGGCCTGGGTCTTCGGCGGGGTGCGGTTGATCTCGTCGGCGAGCAGCAGGTTGGTGAAGACCGGGCCGGGCTGGAAGGAGAACTCGGCGGTGCGGGCGTCGTAGACGAGCGAGCCGGTGACGTCGCCGGGCATCAGGTCGGGGGTGAACTGGATGCGCTTGGTGCCCAGGCTGAGCGCGGTGGACAGGGTGCGCACCAGCAGGGTCTTGGCGACGCCGGGGACGCCCTCCAGCAGCACGTGGCCGCCGCAGAGCAGGGCGACGACCAGGCCGGTGACGGCCGCGTCCTGGCCGACCACGGCCTTGCCGATCTCGGCGCGCAGGGCGGTCAGCGCGGCGCGCGGGTCGGTGGCGGGGGTGGCGGGCGCCGTGCCGGGGACGGGGCGGAGCTGGGCGGTTGCCTGGTCGGTCACGGGTTCCGTACCTGCCTTTCGAGGGCGTCGAGGTCGTCGGCGAGCCGCAGCAGTGCGGCGTCGTCGGTCGGGGGCGGGCCGTACAGCAGGGCCCGGACGTCCCCGGCGGGCCGTTCGGACAGCCGGTCGGCCAGGGCGACGCAGAGCGCGTCGGGGTCGGGTGCGCCGGCCTGGAGCGGGACGCCCAGGGCGGGGGCGAGGCGGTGCGCGGTGGCGCCGCGCAGGGCCTCGGCGGCGCGGCCGCGGGCCTTGGCGCGCCGGTAGAGGCGGGCGCGGCCCTCGGTGGTCTCGGCGGCGCGGACCACCACGGGCAGGTTCTCGCTGACCACCGGGCCGAGCCGGCGGCCGCGCCAGAGGGCGGCGAGCACGGCGGCGACGGCGAGCTGGTAGCCGGCCCAGTGCCAGCCGCTCGGCAGGAAGTCGCCGAAGCTCTTGGTGCGGGCGCCCTCGGGGAGCGGGGCGGAGTAGTCGGGCAGGTGCCAGGTGAGGCGGGGCTGCGAGCCGAGCAGGCCGAGGGCGAGGGCGGCGTCGCCGTCCTTGGCGAGTTCGCCGTTGTGCAGGAAGGTGCCGCTGCCGAGCACGACGACGTCGCGGTCGCCGTCGCCGGCCGGGAGGACGACCAGCGGGTAGCCGTGGGCGCGCGGGTAGCAGCCGGTGCCGCGGCTGCCGCTGGTGTAGAGCATGCCGCCCTGCTGGGCGCTGCCGGCCCGGACGGCCTCGGTGAGGGCGCACTCCGGGGGAGTGGAGCGGACGGAGGCGTACGGGAGCCCGCCGGCGTCGTCGGACAGCCGGATGCCGGGGGCGAGCGCGGTGAGCGCGGCCGGGCCGGGGGCGACCAGCACCAGCCGCCGGTGCCGGGCGGCGGCGACGGCGCGCAGCTGGGCGGGGTCGAGCAGGTCGGGTTCGGGCAGCACGAGGGTGTCCGGGCCGGCCGCGGCGGTGGCCGGGTCGGTGGTGAACTCGGCCTTGAGGCCCTGGCGTTCGAGCAGGGCGACGACGGCGTGGGCGCCGTCGCGGTCGTACGAGCGCGGGTCCAGCGGTGGGTAGCGGCGGTCCTGGCCGAGGGCGGACACGGCGGCGGCGCCGATCAGCAGGGCGGCGAGGACGGCCAGGTACCAGCGGGCGCGGCGCCACAGGCCGCGGCTGGTCGGGGCGAGGCTGGTCGCGGCGGCGCCATCGGCGGCGGTGGCGGGCGGCTCGGCGACGGGCGGTGCCGCGGGGGCGGGGGCGGAACCGGTCATGCCGCTCCTCCCGAGGACGGAGCCGGAGCCGGTGCGGGGGGCGCGAGGACCGGGCGGGTGCGCTCCAGCGTCCGGTCGAGCTCGTGCAGCAGCCGGTACGCGCTCTGGTCGGCGGTGCGCTCGCCGTACGCGATGTCGTCGAAGGTCCGGGCGGCCGCGGCCAGCGCGGCGGCGTGCTCGGGCAGCGCCCGGCCGGCCTCGGCGGCGGCCTCGTCGGCGGTGCGGCCGGGGCGGTTGTCGAGCAGGGTGCGCTCCTCCAGGCCGCGCACCAGGGCGCGCATCTGTTCGCGGACGGCTTCGGTCCAGCGTCCGGCGGCGGCGTGCCCGGCGGCGTCCGTCCGGTACTGGTCGGCGCTGCGCGGGCCCTCGGCGCCGTACACGTCCTGGACGGTGCGGGCGGCGCGGCGGGGTGCGCCGAGGCGCCACCAGACCGCGCCGCCGATCAGCACCGCGACGATCAGGAAGAGGACCAGCCCGGTGGTGCCGGTGGTGCCGTCGCCGGAGATGCTGTCGAGCGCCTTGGCGATGTGGTCGTAGATCCAGTCCGTGACGCGTTGCAGTACGGACGGGTCGTGCTTGTGGTACTCCGCGTCGAGCAGCTCGTCGCGGGCGGCCTCGCGCGCCGGGTCACGCGGCACGGTGACGGGTGCGCCGCCCGCGGCGAGGAGCCTGTCCCCCCAGTTAGGCATCCGGTTCAGCGCCTCGCCGGTGCCGGGTCGCCCTGCGCGCCCCAGCCGGTGCCGCTCTGCTCGGGCAGGCCGGCCGCGCGGGCGAGTTCGATGTCCAGGGCCTCGCGGCGGATCCGCTGGTCGATGTAGACCAGCACGCCGACGGCGGCGATGAAGGGGGTGGTGAAGGTGCCGGCGATGATCCCGGCGACCGCCAGCAGGAGCAGCATGGCCACGCCCTGGTCGGCGGTGTCGGGCAGGCCTTGGGCGTCGAGGCTCTCGAAGCCGAGCAGCAGGCCGAGGAACTGGAACGGGACGACCACGACCATCGCGACGACGAGCGCCAGCACGTGGCCCAGCAGGTTGATGCCGAAGACCCGCCACCAGGCGCCGCGGACCAGCCGCCGCGAGCGCGACAGCGCCGTCAGCACGCCCTGCTTCTCCAGCATCAGGGCGGGCGCGGCGAGGCTGAAGCGCATCCACAGCCAGACGGCGACCGGCACGGTCAGCAGGCCGACCAGGGTGAGCAGGCCGGCGATGGCGACGGAGCCCTGGCCGGCGAGGGTGTAGCCGATCAGCGGGGTGAAGCCGAGCAGGACCACGCCGGGGCCGAGCAGGACGGTGAGCAGGGTCAGCCCGAGCAGCTGCAGCAGCCGGGGGCGGGCGTCGCGCCAGGCCTCCCCGGCGGTCGCCGACCGGCCGAGGACGGCGCGGCTGACCACGATGGTGAGCAGCGCGGTGGCGAACACGTTGAGCAGCAGTTCGAGCGGCAGTCCGGCCAGCATCCGCAGGGTCTGGGTGGCCTCGCCGGTCTTGCCCTTGACCAGCAGGTTGACCAGGAGGCTGCCGGCCTGGGCGACCACGGCGAGGCCGAGCGAGAGCGCGAGCACGGTGCGCCAGTGCCGGCGGACGGTGGTGACGGCACCGTCGAGCAGTTCGCCGAAGCTCAGCGGGCGCAGCGGGATGACGCCCGGCTTGGGGCTCGCCGGGGCGCCCCAGCCGTACGGGCGGTGGCCGCCGGGAGGCTGCTGGCCCCACTGCTGTCCCCACTGCTGTCCGTTCCCGGGGGCGCCGGCCGGGCCGGTCCAGCCGGGGGCGGCCTGTGGTGGTGCCGACGGCCCGGGCACGGCGGCGGGCGCGTCGGCCGGGGGCCGGGCGTCGTCGCGGGGCGGCTCGGA
Organism: Kitasatospora sp. NPDC057518; assembly: GCF_042802075.1. Lineage (NCBI taxonomy): Bacteria > Bacillati > Actinomycetota > Actinomycetes > Kitasatosporales > Streptomycetaceae > Kitasatospora > Kitasatospora sp. NPDC057518. Next base: position 6,913 of record NZ_JBHVEU010000234.1, on the reverse strand, counting down.
CGAGCTGGGCGAGGCCCAGCCCGGGGTGTCGGTCATCACTGCTCCTCGGAGGGCGTCACGGGCGCGACTGCGAACGGATCTTCCGCCCGCGCGCAGCGCCCATCGTGCCATGGGGCCGGAAACCGGCCCCATGGCGATCCGGTTGCTGATCGGCAACGGTCCTCCGCGGCGGGTCGGGCGGTGGTCCGGCGCGGGTTCGCGGGGGGTCCGGAGGCGTTTCCGGGGGAGCATTCGCCCGGTATGGCCGGAATGCACCGGTGGGGGAGTTGGCCGTTCTGGAGCATTGGCACTGCTGTGCGGCAGGTCACAATCCGGTAATGAGAAGATGGACGCATGAAGGGACGCGTCCTCGTCGTTGATGACGACTCCGCACTGGCCGAGATGCTCGGTATCGTGCTGCGGGGTGAGGGTTTTGAGCCGTTTTTCGTCGCGGATGGGGACAGGGCACTAGCCGCCTTCCGGGAGACCAAGCCGGACCTGGTCCTGCTCGACCTGATGCTGCCCGGCCGGGACGGCATCGACGTGTGCCGGCAGATCCGGGCCGAGTCCGGCATCCCGATCGTGATGCTGACCGCGAAGACCGACACGGTCGACGTGGTGGTGGGCCTGGAGTCGGGGGCCGACGACTACGTCACCAAGCCGTTCAAGCCCAAGGAGCTGGTGGCCCGGGTTCGCGCCCGGCTGCGCCGCGCCGAGGAGCCGACGCCCGAGCAGCTGACCATCGGCGACCTGGTGATCGACGTGGCCGGCCACTCCGTGAAGCGGGACGGCCGGGGCATCCCGCTGACCCCGCTGGAGTTCGACCTGCTGGTCGCGCTGGCCCGCAAGCCCTGGCAGGTGTTCACCCGCGAGGTGCTGCTGGAGCAGGTCTGGGGCTACCGCCACGCGGCGGACACCCGTCTGGTCAACGTCCATGTGCAGCGCCTGCGTTCCAAGATCGAGAAGGACCCGGAGCGCCCCGAGATCGTGGTGACCGTCCGCGGCGTCGGTTACAAGGCGGGACCCAGCTGACGTGACGGAGCGGGCAGACGACACCCCGTCGGGTTCCGCGACCGACGGGGCGGGGGCCGTGCGCGGCGACGTGCTGAGTTCGACCACCCGTCGCCGACGCGGCCCTTCCGGCGTGTTCGCGCTGGTGAAGCGTCAGCTGCGCCGTCCCACGCACCGGGTGGCCGCGCTGTACCGCCGGTCGATCCAGCTGCGCGTGGTCGCGGTGTCGCTGCTGGCGTCCATCGCGGTCGTCCTGGTGCTGGGCGTGGTCGTGGTGGCGCAGGTGCGCACCGGCCTGCTCGGAACCAAGACGGACGCCGCCCGCGCGCAGGCCCGGATCGGCTTCCAGGTCGAGCAGAAGAAGATCGACGAGGCCCGGGACCAGAAGCTGCGGGGCACCGCCGACCCGACCGTCGACGAGATCGGCACCTGGCTGCTGCGGCAGGTCAACGACCTGGCCGGGAGCGGGCAGACCGTCTACTCGGTGATCGCGATGTCCCCCGGCACCGGCGCCGTCGTCCCCGACGGGGGCGGCTTCGCGCCGCGCTACTCGGGCGACATCCAGCCGATCAGCATCCCGGACACCCTGCGGGCCAAGCTGGCCGCCGAGCCCGGCCAGATGTTCGACCAGCCGACCCGGATCCAGCGCTCGCCCGGCAGCAGCGTCACGTCCGAGCCAGGGCTGGCCCTCGGCATGCAGTTCCGCGGCCCGGCGGAGACCTCGTACCAGCTGTTCTACGTCTTCTCCTTCGGCCAGGAGACCGACACCCTCAACCTGGTCACCGGCACCCTGGCGACCGCCGGGGTGTTCGTGGTGATCCTCATGGGCGGCATCGCCTGGGTCGTGGTGCGCCAGGTGGTCACCCCGGTCCGGATGGCCGCCGGGATCTCCGAGCGGCTCGCCGACGGGCACCTGGAGGAGCGGATGAAGGTCACCGGGACGGACGACATCGCCCGGCTCGGGGAGTCCTTCAACCGGATGGCCAACGCCCTCCAGGCGCAGATCCGCCAGCTGGAGGAGCTGTCCCGGGTGCAGCGGCGGTTCGTCTCGGACGTCTCGCACGAGCTGCGCACCCCGCTGACCACGGTCCGGATGGCCGCCGACCTCATCTACGACAGCCGCGAGGACCTGGACCCGATGGCGGCCCGCTCGGCGGAGCTGCTGCAGGGCCAGCTGGACCGCTTCGAGTCGCTGCTCGCCGACCTGCTGGAGATCAGCCGCTTCGACGCCGGCGCCGCGATCCTGGACGCCGAGCCGGTCGACCTGCGCGAGATCGTCGCCCGGGTGGTGGAGGCCGCCGAACCGCTCGCCGAGGCCAAGGGCAGCGCCGTGGTGATCCGCGGCGACGGCGAGCCGGTGCTGGCCGAGGTGGACTCCCGCCGGATCGAGCGCATCCTGCGCAACCTGGTGGTCAACGCGCTGGAGCACGGCGAGGGCCGCGACGTGGTGGTCCGGCTGGGCTCGGCGGACGGCGCGGTCGCGGTGGGCGTGCGCGACTACGGCATCGGCCTCAAGCCGGGCGAGGCGTCCCGGGTGTTCCACCGCTTCTGGCGGGCCGACCCGTCCCGGGTGCGGACCACCGGCGGCACCGGCCTCGGCCTGTCCATCGCGGTCGAGGACGCCCACCTGCACGGCGGCTGGCTCCAGGCCTGGGGCGAGCCCGGCGGCGGCTCGCACTTCCGGCTCACCCTGCCGCGCACCCGCGGCGGCGAGATCAGCCGGGCGCCGTTCCGGCTGGAGCCGGAGGACTCCCGCAACAACCGGGGCCTGGGCGCGCAGGGCACGCCGTACCGGCGGGCGATCAGCCCGGCCGGCTCGACGGCGACGGCCGCCGTCGAGGAGCAGGCGGAGACGCCGGAGACGGTGAGCGGCGGCCTCGGCAGCGGTCTCGGCGGGGTGCTGAACATCGGCCCCGGGCTGGGCCGGCGCAAGCTGCCGGAGGGTCCGCGCGCGGACCCCTCGGGCGTGTGGACGGCCGCCGGGTACGGGGCCACCGGCGCCCAGGTGATGGTGGACCCGACGCCGGGACGGCCGTCGGTGGCACAGCGGACGGCGGAGCCGGACGCGACGGGTGGGACGACGGACGCGGAGGGGTCGCAGCGTGCGAAGGACGAGCAACAGGACTGAGCCGCGGCTCCTCGCGGTGGTCGGCGGGCTGCTCGGCGCCCTGGTGGCGAGCGGCTGCGCGGCCATGCCGGATTCCGGCGGCATCACCAGGGTGGAGCTGTCCCAGGGCTCGGCCGACAAGGACCTGCAGGCCCGGGTCTACCCGGTGGCGCCCGCCCGGGGCGCCAAGCCGCGCGAGCTGCTGAACGGGTTCCTGGACGCGGTGACCGCCGACGAGGGGTACGACACCGCGCGCAAGTACCTCACCGAGAGCGCCGCCGCCACCTGGAACCCGGACGCCGGGACGAAGGTGCTCTCCGCCACCGGCATCCCGCCCGGCCAGGACGTCACCGACACGGACACCACGGCGTCGTTGCAGGTGAGCGGGCAGCTGGTGGCCGGCGTCGACGAGCGGCACTCGTACGCGCGGGTCGCCGGGCAGAACAACGACTCGTCCGACTTCACCTTCGTCCGGCAGAAGGACGGCGAGTGGCGGATCGACAGGCTGGCGCCCGGCGTGATCATGAACGAGACGAACTTCCGGAACAGCTTCCGGCAGGTCGAGCGGTTCTTCTACACCGCGCCCGACCCGTCCTCGGTGGTGTCCGGGAGCACCGGCCAGGAGGTGCTGCTCGCCGACCCGGTCTACCTGCGGCGCCGGATAGACCCGCTCACCTCGGCCGTCCGGGCGCTCGTCGACGGCCCCTCCGTCTGGCTCTCGCCGGTGGTCCGCACGGCGTTCCCGGCCGGCACCACGGTCGACAAGGTGAGCATCGACGACAACCGGGTCGCCCACGTGCAGCTCGGCAAGGCGGACACCGGTGAGCCGATGGCCTGCCGGCGGATGGCGACCCAGCTCTTCTACACCGTCGCCGACCAGGGCAAGGGCCAGATCACGCGGCTGGAGCTGAAGGGGCCGCACGGCTCCTGCACGGCCGCCCGCGGTGACTCGCCGTCCACCGGTCCCGGCGCCCTGGCCGGGTCGACGACGGCGACGCAGTACTACCAGCGTGCCGACGGAGCCCTGGTGGCGACCGACGAGGTGCGCCCCGGTGATCCGGTCCGCGGGGTCCTCGGCAAGCCGCAGTCGAACACCAAGCCGCCGCTCGGCGCCTTCGCGGTCAGCCGCACCGGCTCCCAGGCCGCCGCGATCAGCGAGGACGGCCACCAGGTCTGGTCGGTGCCGCTGTCGGACAGCGCGGTGGCCATGGGCGAGCCGGTGCTCACCTCGCCGGCCAAGGGCGGCGACAAGGAGGACGGCTTCGCCTCGCCCACCTGGGACGGCCGCGGCGACCTCTGGGTGGTGGACCGCAACAAGCAGGCCCCGCGGGTGGTGATGGTGCGCGGCGCCAAGTCGTACACCGTGCCGGTCGAGGGTCTGACCGGCCAGACCGTGCAGGCGCTGAAGATCTCCTCGGACGGCGTCCGGGTGGCCGTGGTGGCCAGGACCCCGGGCTCGGCCGTCCGCTCGCTGTGGTTCGGCCTGGTCGTGCACGACGGCACCCCGCAGGCGCCGACCGTGAAGATCACCGCGCTGCACCGGGCCGCTCCCACGCTCACCGACGTCGCCTCGGTGTCCTGGGCGGAGACCGACCAGCTGCTCGTGCTCGGCAAGGAGGCCGACCGGACCCAGCAGCTGTACTTCATCAGTACGGACGGTTCGCAGAGCACCGAGACCCAGCTGCAGAGCGCCGAGAGCATGCTGACCGTCTCGGCCTCGGAGTCCCGCGGGGACAGCCTGACCCAGACGCCGCCGGTGCTCGCGATGGGCGAGGTCAAGCAGACGGACGGCAAGCCGAGCGAGATCAAGGCCTTCCGCCTGGTCAACAACCAGTGGCGGGAGACCTCGCTGATCGACAAGCCGCGGTCCTTCTTCTACGCGGGCTGACGCCGCGTCCGAGCGGTGCCTCCGGCCCGGCGGGGTGTCGGCGGCCGCGGTGACGGTCAGTCGGACGGGCGCACCGTGGCCGCGACGGTGGCGCCCGCCCGGACCGGGAGGCCGGCGTCGGCCAGCGCCCGGGCGGCCTCGGTGAGGCTGGCCCCGGTGGTCACCAGGTCGTCCACCAGCACCGGGTGACGGCCCGCCAAGCTCCCCGGTCCCGCCAGGCTCCCCGGTCCCGCCAGGCCCGCGCGCCCGGTCGGGGCGCGCGGCAGCACGGTGAGCGCGCCGTGCAGGTTGCGGCGCCGTTCGGCCGCGTTCAGCCCGGCCTGGTCGGCGACCGGCCGGGCGTGCCGCAGCAGCGGTTCGGCCCGGACGTCCAGGCCGGCCCGGCGCAGCGAGCGGGCGGCCGCCCCGGCCAGCCGCAGCGTCGGATCGTGCCCGCGGGCGCGGACGGCCGAGCGCGCCGAGGGCATCGGGACCAGCAGCAGAGGTGCGGCCCCGGCGCGCGCCCCCAGGGCGGAGCGCACGGCCCGGCCGAGGGCCTCGCCGAGCGGCGCGGCCAGCCGCAGCGCGCCCCGTTCCTTGTGGGCGAGCAGCAGCTGCCGGACCGGACCGGTGTACGGCGCGGCGGCGTGCGTCCAGGGCAGCGGGGTGGGGGCGGGCCGTGCGGTGGCCAGGGCGTGCCGGCAGGCCGGGCAGAGCTGGGTGCGCTCGCTGCCGCAGCCCGCGCAGTCGGCGGGCAGCAGGACGTCCAGCAGCCCGGCCAGTGCGTGGCCGAACGGCCCCTGGGCGGACGGCGGAGGAGCGGGGGAGGGGAACGGCGGCACGGCTGCTCCTGGCGGCGGCAGGCACGGAGAGTCAGCACAGAATCGGCCGTACGGGGGGCGTTGTCCAGGTATTTACCCTTACTTCACCCGCGAGAGGGTAGACAGGGTGGACCAGCTTGACCGCCCGACCGCAGTATCGGGTCATACCCTCCTTATCGCCTGGGGAGGCGAAAAACCCGTGTGAGGTGTTCGATAAGGCCCAGGGGGTTTCAAACGTCCCTGGTGGGGAGGAAGTGAGGTGAGGGCCAGTCGTTTCCGCCGCTGGCGGCGGGGACGGGGGGCCGGCAGTGGATGGGCTGGTCCAGCTGGGTCTCAGTCCGGTCCGGTAGCACCCGGATCGGCGTCAGCACGAGGGATCGGAGTTCTGCGTGGACATCGTCGTCAAGGGCCGCAAGACCGAGGTGCCCAAGAGGTTCCGCGAGCACGTGGCCGAGAAGCTGGAGAAGGTCCAGAAGTTCGACGCCAAGGCCATCAGCCTCGACGTCGAGGTGTCCAAGGAACACAACCCGCGGCAGGCCGACCGCTCCGACCGGGTGGAGATCACTCTCCGCAGCCGCGGCCCCGTGATCCGGGCGGAAGCCGCCGCCGGTGACCCGTACGCGGCGCTCGACCTGGCTTCCGCGAAGCTCGACGCGCAGCTGCGCAAGTCCGCGGACCGGCGTCGGGTGCACAAGGGCGGCGCGAACGGCCGCACCCCGATCAGCGTCGCCGAGGCGACCGCGGCCCTGGCCGCGCTGCCGGAGACGACGGCGCCGGAGGGCGAGACGAACGGCGCCGTCCGCAAGACCATGATGGGATCCCTGGAAGTGGAGGGCGAAGGCCCGCTGGTGGTCCGGGAGAAGACGCACCCGGCCGCCCCCATGGCGCTGGACCAGGCGCTCTACGAGATGGAGCTGGTCGGCCACGACTTCTACCTCTTCGTGGAGAAGGACAGTGGCCTGCCGAGCGTGGTCTACCGCCGGCACGGTTACCACTACGGCGTCATCCACCTGCAGACCGACCTCGCGGCCGGCCCGGGTGGCGGGGCGGGCGGCGCGATCGGCGGGGCCGACGACGAGGACTGACCGTCCGAACAGCGATGGAGGGGTGACCCCGGCGGCCGTGGCC
>NZ_JBHVEU010000233.1:0-14250 GCF_042802075.1 Kitasatospora sp. NPDC057518 | reverse complement strand
CCTGGCTGGTGACCAGCTTCGGGGTCGGCGCGGCCATGGGCAGCGGGGCGGTGGGTCCGGTCATCGAGTGGGGTTCTGAGCAGGCCGGATACGTGCTCCGTACGGAACACCGCCCCGGCCCTCACGTCGTCCGGTGGGTCAGTTCGACTGGTAGAAGCCGAGCAGGTCGACCAGCAGGTCGGCGTCCGACCAGCTCTGGTTCCAGAAGTCGATGATGCCGCCCTTGCCGCCCGGGGTCTGCGCGAGGTTCGGGACGGTCGCGCCGGCCGTCCAGTTCAGCGTCGAGGAGACCGGGCGCTGCGGGACGACCGCGGTGCCGTTCCGGTAGGCGGACCAGTAGTTCGGGTCGGTGTCGACCGAGAGGAAGCCGGCCCCGGCGGTGTTGGTGACGGTGGTGTTCAGCACCCAGCCCTCGACCTGCGGGGAGGTGGTGTCGCCCTCCATCCCCAGCGCGAAGAAGCTGCGGCCCGGCATCGGGGCGCCCGTCCGGTCGGGGGTGGTCTCGCGGGTGTCGAGGACGCGCTCCGGCGACACGAGCGGGACCAGGGCGGACCGGCTGGCGGGGCTGTAGTAGCCGACCACGTCGACCACCGCGTCCGTCGGGAGCCAGCTGCCGTTGCGGACGGTGATCTTGCCGTCCTGGCCGACCGGCACGATCACCGCGTTGGCCACCGTCTGGCCGGCGGTGAAGTTCACGTTGGAGGTGGTCGGGACGGCCTGCCCGGTCGGGTAGGCGATCAGGTGGCCGTCCGCCTGCGGGTTGGTGACCGTCAGGTTGAGCGCCACGGCGGTGACGCCCGACGGCACCCCGTTGCGGCCGGCGACGGCGACGTCGAAGCCCGACGTCGCGGGGACCTTGCCCTGGGCCGTGCCGATGCCCTCACGGGTGTCGACGATGCGGGTCTGCGGCACCGACTTGTAGCCGCTGGCGGTGGTGGGCGTGAAGTAGCCGGTGACGTCGGCGAGCAGGTCGACCGGGGCCCAGTCCGAGTTGAACAGGTACACGTAGCCGTCCGGACCGACCGAGGCGACCACCAGGTTCGGAACGGTCTGGCCGGGGACGAAGTTGAGGCTCGACGTCGTGGCGTTCTGGGCCAGGTCCTGGCTGGGCGCCACCGAGATGTGGCCGGAGCCCGAGGTGTTGGTGACGGTGACGTTGAGGACCACCGCGGCGACCCCGTTCGGGATCTGGGCGGCGCCGTCGATCTTCAGGGCCACGGTGCCGCGGGCGGGGACCTTGGCCTTGGCGGCGCCGATGCCCTCCCGGGTGTCCAGCAGGCGGGTGGGGGTGTGCGGCGTGAACTCGGCGCCGGCGGTGACGACCTGGACCTGGTTCTTGGCGACCACCGTCCCGCTCGTGAGCGTGACCGTGATGTCGAACGCGCCGACGGTCTTGTACTGGTGGATGTCGACGTGCGCGTTGGCGGCGCCGGCGGTGAGGGCGACGGGATAGGAGCTCGTGGTCCCGTCGCCCCAGGAGATGGTGAGGTTGCCCGTGGTGGTCTCGCTGGACGAGAGCGTGGTCTTGAGGCTGAAGCCGTGAGCGCTGAAGGCCGTGGCCTGCAGGTCGACGCCGAGGTTCGCGGCGTTCTGCGCGGCGGGTGCGTTCTGGGCGGGCGCGTCCTGCGCGGGCGCACCCTGTGCCGGGGCCGCCGCCCGCTCGCCGGCCTTCGACGAGACGACCGTGCGGTCGGCGGAGCTGTTGAAGGTCTTGCCCGGGAGCTTCTTCGTCGCGTCGAGGCCGGCGACGCCGGAGGCGGGCGAGGAGGGTGCCGCGGCGGGAGCGGCCGCCTGGGCGATTCCGGACGAGGTGAGACCGACACCGGCCGCCACGAGGGCAGCGAGAACCACAAGTCGGCGATTGCGCACCGATTCCCCCACAGTTTCATCAAATGCCGAACGGATTCGACACAGTTCGAATGTGTGTTCAGCGTACAGGTCGTGCGCAGGTCATGGGACCGGGTTTTTCCGGGGCGTTCGACGGTCGCTCGACGGGGCGTTCGACCCGTGGGCGATTTACGGCCCATGGATGATTTAGGAATTGACGCCGCATTTGCGCGGTCCGGGGTACGGAGTCGGAAAACACGGGAAGGCCCCGGTTCGTACAAAGGCACCGCGGAACGATCCCCGGAAGACACCCCAGGAGGTCCGATGCAGATCCCCGGTCCCGAGCCGAGAGCGGACGGCGGGGTGGGCGCCATCGCGCGGGCGGGCGGGTTGCACGACTACCAGCTGTGGCTGCACGCCGAGTACGGGCCCGTCGTGCGGTTCCAACTGCCGGGGGCCGAGACCGCGGTGTCGATCGCCGACCCGGTGCTGCTGGAGGCCGTGGCCCACCTCGACGAGCGCCCGCCGGGGCTGTTCTCGTTCCTGGACCCGCTGTTCGAGGCGGGCAACCTCCAGGTGCTCCCGGCCGGGGAGCACGGCCCGTGGCGCCGGCTGCTGCTCACCGTCCTCGCCGGACGGCCGTCGCACGAACGGCACTTCGCCCGCTTCACCGCCCTGGCGGCCGGGCTCGCCGACCGCTGGGCCGCCCTGCCCGCCGGTCAGGCCGTCGAGCTCCAGCGGGAACTCACCGGGCTCTCCCTCCGGATGATCTGCGGCTACGCCCTGGACGGCGGGACGGACGACCCGGACGGGGGGATCGAGGACCCGGAGGGTGTGGTCGAGGCCTTCGAGGCGGTGCTCACCGACCAGTTGGAGCGCCTCTACCGGGTGCCGTCCGAGCAGCCCCCGGAGCAGCGCGCCGAACGGGCCGCCCGGGCGCTCGCCCGACTGCGGGCGACGGTCGACCGGGTGATCGCCGCGCACCACCGGGGCCACCCCGGCGGCCGGAGCGGCGGGGACGGCAGCGGTGGGGGCGGCAGCGGTGGGGACCGCAGCGACCTGATCGGCGCCCTCGTCGAGGCCGGGGAGAGCCCCGCGCGGATCCGCGACACCGTCCTCGCGGTGATGCTGGCCGCCCACCACACCACGGGCGTCGCCGTCTCCTGGACCCTGCACCTGCTCGCCGCCCACCCGGCGGCGGCCGCGCGCGTCACCGAGGAGCTCGACCGCGTCCTCGGCGACCGCCCGGTGCCCGACCACGCCGACCTGCGCCGGCTGCCGTACCTGGGGATGGTCCTGCGCGAGTCCCTGCGCCGGTACCCGCCCGGCCCCTACGGCGCCCGGCTGGCCACCGGGCCGCTGGCCGTCGGCGGGTACGTCGTCCCCGCCGGGGCGGTGGTCTTCCTCCCGATCCGGGCCGTCCACCTGAACCCCGCGTACTGGCCCGAGCCGGAGCGGTTCCGGCCCGAGCGGTTCACCCCCGAGGAGTCGGCGGGGCGGCCCCGGCTGGCCTGGATCCCGTTCGGCCTGGGGCCGCGCGCCTGCGAGGGGGAGGGCCTGGCCGTGGTGGAGGCCCAGGTGCTGCTGGCCGTGCTGCTCAAGCGGCTGCGCTTCCGGCCGGAGCCGGGCCACCGGGTGGTCCCGGTCGAACGGTTCGTGCTCTGGGCCGCCGACGACATCCGCATGCTGGTCGAGCCGCGGGCCGCGGCGGGCGAGCCCGCCCGCTGAACAGGCCCGTCGAACAGGTCGGCCGAACCGGTCTGGCGGGAAACCCTATCGCGATATATCGTGAGTTCCTGTCCGCGCCGCTGACCCCAACGCGCGAAGACCATCGCCGAGTTCAGGACGGGAAGTATGCCGGGAGAGATCGTGCCCGCCGCAGGGAAGCAGGCCGCCCGCGGCCAGGAGTCCGCGATGCGGGCCTCCCACGCCGACCGGGACCGGGTGGCCGAGCTGCTGCGCATCGCGGCGGGCGACGGCCGGCTGACCTCGGAGGAGCTGGACGAGCGCCTGGAGGCCGCCCTGTCCGCGCGGACGATCGGCGACCTGGCCGGACTCACCACCGACCTGCCGCCCGTCTCGCTCGCCCCCGGCGGGGTGGTGGCGGAGGTCAAGGACGTCCTGACGATCGACCAGCGGTGGAGCCGGGTCAGGCGGGAGGGGCGCTGGGTGGTGCCGCGCCGCCTGGAGCTCTTCGTGGAGTGGTGCGACGTGACGCTCGACTTCACCGAGGCGGTGATCACGCAGGACACCCTGCAGATCGACCTGGACATGGAGGGCAAGACCCTGACCCTGATCACCGGGCCGGGCATCGTGGTCGACGCCGACGGCCTGGCCCTGGAGTTCGGCCGGATCAGGAACCGCCGGGCGCCGGACCACGGTGCGCCGGTCACGCTGCGGATCGAACTGGTCGGCAGGAAGCGCCACGGCCGCGTGGTCGTGCGCCGGCCCCGGCGGACGGCCGGACGGTGGCTGCTCAGGAAGCCCCTGGCCCTGCCACCCGGTGACTGACGGTCCGTCATGGCGGCGGAGGCGGTTTCGTGTCGTACGCCGCAACCGTCGAGCTCCGGCCCCGACCTCCCCTACCCTTCCTCCATGCTCTCTGTGGTGGTCGCCCCCTGGGCGGGAAAAGCGGAGCCGGTGTTCGTCCACAATCCGGACGAACTTCACGACGCCGCCAGCACGATGAAGGTCGCGGTGCTCGCCGCGCTCTGCCGCGGCGGGGCGAACCTCGACGCCGAGGTGCCGGTGGTGAACCGCTTCGAGTCCGTCGTGGGCGGCGAGTTCGGCAACGACCCGGACTGGGACAGCGATCCGCTGCCCTGGGAGCTGGTCGGCACCCACGTGCCGCTCCGGCTGCTCGCCGAGCGGATGATCACCCACTCCTCCAACCTGGCCACCAACATCTGCCTGGCCCGCACCACCCAGCAGGCCGTCACCGAGGTATGGCGCCGCGCCGGTGCCACCCACAGCTCCACCCCGCGCGGGATCGAGGACTACGCGGCGCGCGCCCAGGGCGTGCACAACCGGGTGACGGCCCGCGACCTGGTCCGGCTGCTGCGCTCGCTCGCCGGGGAGCCCGAGCTCCTCGCCCTCCTCGAGTGCAACGAGTTCCGGGTGGACCTGGCCGCCGGCCTCCCCTCCAACACCCGGATCGCCTTCAAGAACGGCTGGGTCCCAGGCGCCCGGCTCGGCGTCGGCCTCGTCCAGCCGGCCGACTGCCCGCCCTACCTGATCGCCGTCTGCTACACCGGCCCGCTCGCCGACGGCACGGACCGCACCGACCCGGCGGCCCGCCTGCTCGCCCGCGTCTCCAAGGCGGTGTGGGACCGCCGGGACCAGATCAGCCGCCCGGCGCCGGTGACCCGTCCGGTGCCCTCGGCCGGTCCTGCGCCGCTCCGCTCGGCGGGTTGATCCGTACCGGCCCCGCGTGGCCGGTGCGTTCGCCACGCTCCCCGTCGGGCTGCGGACCGCCCCCGTTCTGGTGTTCGGCGCCAAACCGTAACCGATCGTGCGCGCATGATGATCGGTCGGTTGCGGTATCCGATTGAGGCGTCCTGCTCAAGCGGTCGGGGGTGGGCTGAGAATGTCGTCCCGTCTACGGATGTTCGCCCGGTGGATCACGGCGACTGCGGTCGTGGCCGGCTACGTGGCGTTGCACCTGCTGGTCAACGTCGGCATGGGGCAGTGGGTGGGTGGGAGCAGGGCGGGGGCGCTGTGGTGCGGGGCGGTGGCGCTTGCGCTGGCCGGGCCCGCGCTGTGGCTGCGGCACCGGCGCCGGTCGGGGGTCGCCGAACTCGTGGGGCTCGTCACCCGCTTCACCCCGCCCGTCCCGCGCTGGCGACGAGCGGTCCTGCTGGTCAACGGCCTCGGGTACATGCTGTTCGCGGCGGGAATCGTGGCGGTCCGCTCCTCGGAGCGGCAGGGTGACAAGCTGTCGCTGGAGGGGCAGCTCCTGATGTTGGCGGGCGGTCTGGCGGCCCTGGGCTGCGGTCTGCTGATCCTGCGCCGGACGCGTCGGCACGCGGCTCCGGGGGCGGCCGAGATCCTGCTCTCGGACGGGCGCAGGCCGGTGCTCTACCTGCGGAGCTTCGCCGACGACGAGGTGGCCGCCCAGGTGGACGACGGTGCGCCCATCAACCTCCATACGAGGGAGGAGCAACTCGCCGGCGCCCTGGGATCGGTGGGCCCCGTCATCGCCGTGGGGCGGCCGGGGGAACCCCTGCCCCTCCTGGGCGCGGCCCGCTTCTACCTGCCGCTCGACGACTGGCAGGGCACCGTGCGGCGGCTGATGAGCCTGTCGCAGCTCATCGTGCTGCGCCTCGGGCACGGGGACGGGCTGTGGTGGGAGGTCGGACAGGCGCGGGCCACGCAGCCGGCGGGCAAGCTGATCCTGCTGACCCCGGGAAACGGTGCCGATCTGGTGGACCGGCTCAACGAACACCTGGTCACCTCGGTGCCCGTGGGCGAGCTGACGGCAGGTCGGCACTGGGTCGGCGCCGTCGTGGCCTTCGACAATCTCTGGACACCCCGGGTGTTCCCGGTCGGTTCCGGACGCAAGGGCCTGTGGGCACGGATGGCGAAGGCGGGCCTGCTGGGGGACCAGACGCCCACGGCGGACGTGGCGCGTGCCGTTCGGACGGCCCTGGCAGTCGGCGGGTACCGGAGGCGGACGATGGTGTGGCGGGCCCAAGTCGCCACGGGCAAAGCGGGTTTGATCGGGCTCTGGCTCGTCGGGGTGATCGCCCTGCCGTGCTGGCTCGGGTACCGGGTGTTGCAGCTGGCAGGTCTCTGGTGAGCCGGGGACACGGGAAGTCAGGGGGAAACGTGGACGGTTCGCAGCGGTACAGGGCCGTGGCCGGGTGGGGCGTCGCGGCGTCGGTCCTGGTCGTCGTGGTGATGGTGTACAACGTGTTGGCGACGTGGACCGACTGGCGCGCGTACCTGCTCTACGAGGACGCTCTCGCCGGGAAGGCCACGCTGGCGGACCTCCAGGCGGTAGAGGACTGGGCGGACTTCTTCGGGGATTCCGTCTACCTCGCGTTGGCCCTCCCCGCCGGAATCGTGGTGACGGTGTGGCTGTGGCGGGCGCGGATCAACGCCGAGCTGCTGGGCGGCCCGGGCAGTCAGCGCCGGGCCCGGGCCTGGGTGGTCGGCGGCTGGTGGCCGCTGGCGAACCTCTGGATTCCGTACCAGGTCATCTCGGACGTCTGGCAGGCCAGTGCGCCGCGGCGGCCCGTCTCCCGTGCCCTGATCGGAGTCTGGTCAGTGGCGTGGGTGATCTGCTTGTACGTGGGCCGGGGTTACGCGTACCTGGTGGACAAGGACACGCCCACGGAGGACGACCTGCGTCGTGCCATCGCCTACTCCACCATCGCCACGGTGGCGACCGTGGTCGCCGGCGTGATCATCCTCCATGTCATCCACCGCGTCAGTACCTGGCAGACCCAGCGGCGCGCCGAAGCGCGCCGCTGAACCCGCGGGCCGTCAGTACGGCTGCACGAGGACGTGCGCCGCGCCGGGGATGCCGACCTTGAGCAGCTCGTCCTCCTCCGGCGTGGTCGCGGTGCCCGTCTCCTGCTTGAGGACGGCCCGGGACAGGGCCTGGACCCACATGGCGCGCGGGCGGCGGCGGGCCTCCCAGGCGGTGAGGGCGGCCGGGACGGTGTCCTCCGCGTCCAGGCTCCGGGCGAGCACGAGCGCGTCCTCGACGGCCATCGCGGCGCCCTGGGCGAGGTGCGGGGTGGAGGCGTGGGCGGCGTCGCCGGCCAGGACGATCCGGCCGACGTGCCAGGGCTCCTCGACGGTGACCTGGGAGATCCGCGAGTAGACCACGGCGGCCGGGTCGGTGATCTGCGCCAGCGCCTCGGCGATCGGGCCGCCGAAGCCGGCCAGCCGCTCGCGCAGCTGCTCGTGGGCGCGCTCCGGGTCGGGGCGGAAGTCCTCGGCCTCGGCGAAGACCGAGCCCAGGTACATCTGCTCCGCGCTGATCGGGGTGAGCAGCGCCTTCGCGTTCAGGTTGCCGGAGGACATCACCACGCCCCGCACCTCGGGCGAACGCGGGACGGTCACACGCCAGTTGGCGAAGCCGGTGTACTCGGGGGCGTACTTCTCGCCGTACAGGTGGCGGCGCAGCGGCGAGCCGATGCCGTCGAAGCCGACGACCAGGTCGTAGCGGCCGACCTGCCCGTCGGTGAGGGCGGCCTCGATGCCGTGGGCGTCCTCGCGCAGGGTGCCGATGGTGGTGCCGAAGCGGAGGGTGGCGCCCGCCTTGACGGCGGCGTCGGCGAGGACGCGGGCCAGCGCGGGGCGCGGGATGCCGTTGTTGGAGGGGGCGTCGCCCATCCGGGGCTGCGGGATCTTCGCGAGGGTGGCGCCGGCCGGGTCGCAGATGGTCAGCACCTCCCACTCGAACCCGGCGGCGAGGCAGTCGTCCAGGACGCCGATCTCGCGCATCACGTGCAGGGCGTTGGACGGCTGGATGATGCCGACGCCGAGGGCCTCCAACTGCTCGCGCAGCTCGGCGACGTCGACCTGGTGGCCGCGCGTGGCGAGGGCGGTCGCGAGGGTGAGGCCGCCGATGCCGCCGCCGTTGACGAGGACGCGCAGGGGTCTGTTCATGAGGGGGGCTCCGAAAGGAAGTTCACAGGAGGTGCGGGGGTGCGGGGGCGGTGCGGGGCCCGGCCGGAGCCGGTCCGGCCGAGCGGGCACGGCGGTCGAGGCGAAGGGTCGGCCGGGATGTCGGTCCGGCCGGGATGTCGGTCTGGCCGGGGCCGGTTCAGCCGACGGGTGTGGCGGCGAGCTCCATCAGGTGGTCGACCAGGGCGAGCAGCAGGTCCCGCCCGAAGGCGCGCTCGCGCACGTCCCCGAGCAGCATCGGCACCTGCGGGTCGAGGTCGAGCGCGGCCCGGATCTCGTCGGGGGTGCGGGTGTTGGTGTTGTGGAAGCAGTTGATCGCGACCACGAACGGGATGCCCCGGCTCTCGAAGAAGTCGATGGAGGCGAAGCTGGTCTCCAGCCGGCGGGTGTCGGCGATGACGATCCCGCCGAGGGCGCCGTTGACCAGGTCGTTCCACATGAACCAGAAGCGCTCCTGGCCGGGCGTGCCGAACAGGTAGACGACCAGCTCGGGGCTGACCGTGATCCGGCCGAAGTCGAGGGCGACGGTGGTGGTGGTCTTCTGGTCGACGCCGGCCAGGTCGTCGACGCCGACGCTGGCCCGGGTCAGGTACTCCTCGGTGCGCAGCGGGGCGACCTCGCTGACCGAGCCGACCAGGGTGGTCTTGCCCACGCCGAAGCCGCCCGCGATCAGGATCTTGACGGCGGCCGGGGCGGCCGGGGCGGCGGGGGCGTCGGTGGCGGAGTGGGGGGTTGCCATGTTCAGAGTCTCCGGAGTCCTTCGCGTACGGCCGTGAGCAGGCCGAGGTCCACGCCGCCGGCGGCCCGGGCCACCGACAGCGGCGCCCGCGCCTTCAGCAGGCCCTGGGCGACCAGGTCGCCCAGCAGGATCTTGGTGACCGAGACCGGGAGGTCCAGGCCCGCCGACACCTCGGCGACGGCGATCGGGCGCCGGCAGCGTTCGAGGATCAGCCGGTGTTCGGGCTGGAGGCCGCGGGCACCGGCGCGGCTGCCCCGTGCCAGGGCGGCGTCGGCCTCCTCCTCGACCGTGGTGAGCACGGTGATGAGGGTGAGGTCGTCGCGCTCGGGCGCGGTCCGGCCGCGGGTGATCGTGTACGGGCGCACCATGCTGCCCGTCTCCTCCTCCGCGTCGTCCTCCAGCTCGCTCCAGTGCGGCACGGTGCCGCGCCGCCAGGAGTCGTCCCAGCCGGACTGCCGGCCCGAGGGCGGGCCGGACGGAGAGCCGGGCTGCGGGCCGGACGGCGAACCGGAGGTCGGACCGGGTCGCGGGTCGGCCTGCCGGCCGTCGTCGCGGCCGTCCCCCCAGGCGTCGTTCCCGTACGGTTCCACCCTGGTCAGCCCCGGTTCCGGGCGGCGAAGGCGTCGAAGGAGGCCGGGGCGGCGGGGGCGCCGGGGGCCTCCTCGTGGCGGACCGGGGTGGTGAGCTTCTGGCCGACCTGCTGCACCAGGGTGTGCATCGCGACGGACATCACCTCGGCGTCCACCTCCTGGGAGGCGACCACGGCCAGGTGGGTGCCCTGGGCGGCGGCGATGACGAACAGCCAGCACTCGGCGAGCTCGACGATCACCTGGTGCACCGGGCCGCCGTCGAACAGCGCCCCGACCCCGCGGGCCAGGCTCTGCTGGCCGGTGGCGACGGCGGCCAGGCGCTCGGCGTCGGCCCGCTCGATGGTGCGGGAGTGGCTGACCACGAGACCGTCGTCGGAGAGCAGGACGGCGTTCCTGGTCCCGGGCACCGAGTCGACGAGTCCGTCCAGCAGCCAGTCCAGGTCCTGGTGGGTGGCGATCGTGCGGTTCATCACTGCTCATCCGTTCGTGTGGTTCGGGGGTCCGCGGCCGGAAGGGCCCAGGGGGCGGGCGCGGGGGCGGGGGAGGGCTCCGGCGGGGTGGCGGGCAGGCGGTGCTCGCCGCTGTCCTGGGCCCGGGCGGCGCGGGACTGCCGCTGGAAGGCGCCGATCGCCGCACCCGAGCGCCGTACCGGGCGCTCGGTGCGCTGGAACGGGCCCGCGGGCGGGGTGTCCGCGGCGGGCCGCTCGACCCACTGCGGCTGGGCCGGCGGGGGCACCCGCAGCTCGGCCGCCAGGCTGGCCTGCCGGACGCGCTGCGGCAGCGGGGGCTGGCCGGCCTGGGCCGGGCTGAACGGCACCGAGGTCCGGTACTCGCGGGGCTGGCGCCGCTCGGCCAGCCGGTAGTGGTCGGCCGGGCGGTACTGCTCGTCGGCGTACGGGGCCTCGGCCTCGGTGACCCGGGCGTAGGCGATGTCCGGGTAGGCCGGGGCGTCCTGGGCGGGCGCCGGGTCGGCCGGGGAGGTGTGCTCGATCGGCTGCTCCGGCTGGTGGTCGGGCCGGGCAGCCGTGGCGGGCTGCTCCACTCCGTACGACGGCACGGGGCCGGTGGACGGTTCAGCGTCGTACGACGGCTCCGATCCGAAGGGCTGCCCGGACGGGTACGGCTGTTCCGCCGGGTACGCCTGCCCGGCCTGGAACGGCTGCTCGGCCTGGTACGGCTGCTCGGGCCACTCCGCCTCGAACGGAGCCGCCGGGAGGACGGTCAGGGCGTCCGGGGCCGGCGGCAGCGGCTGGACGACCGCCGGCTGGAACGGGGCCGCGGGCAGCGGGACCTCCTGGAGCGTGGCCTCCGGTGCCGCGCCCCATCCCGCCGCCGGTCCCGCGTCCGGTCCCGGCCACGTCCCGGCCTCCGCCGGGGACAGCGGCACCGGGGCCCCGTGCGGGGCGTGGTCGCCCTGCGTGAAGGAGTCCACCGGCGCGACCGGCGGACCGGCCGGCACCGGGACGGGCGTCTCGTCGGAGGCCGAGCGGACGGCCCGGCGCGAGCGGCGCACCAGCGGGATCGGCTCGGTGGCCGTGCCGCCGGCGCCGTCCGGCAGCCCGGTGTCGCCCTCCAGGACCAGCTCGTCGGGGACGAGCACGACCGCCCGGGTGCCGCCGAAGGCGGACGGGCGGAACTCGATCCGCAGCCCGTGCAGGGCGGCCAGCCGGGAGACCACGTGGAAGCCGAGGCGGATGTCGTCGGCCCGGGCCAGCACGTCGGTGCGCGGCGGGCGGCTCATCAGCTCGTTGGCCGCGTCGTACTGCTCCGGGTCCATGCCGAGGCCCCGGTCCTCGATCTCGATCGCGAGCCCGCGGCCGACCACGGCGGCGCGCACCTCGACCGGTGTGGGCGGCTTGGAGAAGGTGGTGGCGTTCTCCATCAGCTCGGCGAGCACGTGCGCAACCGGGCCGACGGCCCGCTCGGAGAGCCAGGGGTCGCCCTCGATGTCGATCGAGATCCGCCGGTAGTCCTGCACCTCGCCCTGCGCGGCGCGCAGCACGTCCAGCAGCGGGACGGGCTTGCGCCAGCGCCGCTGCGGCTGGCCGCCGGCCATGATGACGAGGTTCTCCTCGTAGCGGCGCAGGCGGGCGGTGAGGTGGTCGAGGTCGAAGAGGCCCTCCAGGACCTCCGGGTCGTCGTGCTTGCGCTCCAGCTCGTCCAGCTTGCGCAGCTGGCGGCCGATCAGCAGCTGGGTGCGGCGGGCGATGCGCTGGAGCAGCCGCTCGAAGCCGCGGTGCTGCTCGGCCTGGCCGACGGCGGACTCCAGGGCGGCGGAGCGGGCCAGGTTGAGGGCCTGGCCGAGCCGGGCCAGCTCGTCGGTGCCGTTGCCGTGCGGGCCGTCCGTGATGGTGCGGGTCTCGGCCTCGACGTCCACCTGCTCGCCGCGGCCGAGGCGGTCGACCACCTCGGGCAGGGTGCGCTGCATCTCCTCGGCCTGGGTGTGCAGGTCCTTGATGCGGCGGCGCAGCGAGCGGCTGAGCCGCCAGGAAGCGATGATCACCGCGACGACCGTGATCAGGCCGACGACGGTGGTCAGCACGACCCGGGTGAGCATGCCGACGATGGCGCTCTTGGCGACCTCGATGATGCCGTTGGTGCGGTCCTCGATCGCCTTGACCAGCGGCGGGTTGAGCCCGTCGAGGGCCTGGCGCCACTGGTCCTGGGTCGCCGGGAGCTTGACGGTGCCGTTGGCGTCGGCGGCGGTGGGCTTGAGCAGGGCCTGCTCGACGGCGGCCTTGGCCTGCCAGGACGGGCTGTTGACCAGCTCGTGCCAGGCCGGTGCCTCGGCGTCCGGGATGTACGGCAGGACCTGGACGTTGAGCAGGTGGTCCTGCGCGCCGATCAGCTGCTGGACCTGCTGGTAGTCGGTGGCCGACAGTCGCCCGGTGGGCCAGCCGCGGGCCAGGACGGCGTCCTCGCGGGAGAGCATCTCCTTGGCCCAGAAGGAGTTGACCAGGGTCTTGGACAGCCAGGTGACCTCGCCGGTGTCGACGCGGCTGAGCGCGGTGAACAGCCGCAGGTCGACGCTGATCAGGTCGGTGTAGTAGGCGAAGACGCTCTGCTGGTCGGTGGTGCCGCGGTCGACGGCGGAGCGCTGCTCGGCCAGCTTGCCCATGGCCTGGCGGGCCTCGACGACGGCGGACCGGATCTCGCCGGGGGCGTTGTCGGCGGTCGCGCCGGAGAGGGTCTGGAACTGCCGCACCGCGTCGTCGGTCAGCTGGCGCTGGTGGCGCAGCTGGTCGGCGTTGGAGCCGGGCCGGGCGAGCGCCTCGGCGCTGAGCCGGCGCTCCTCCTGGAGGTTGTAGTAGACGATGTTGGACGGTTGGCCGGCCTTCTGGGCGATGGTGGCCTGGTCGGCCAGCCGCTGGAAGTCGGCGATGGTCTCACCGCTGGTCACGGCCCAGAGGGCGACCAGGGCGATGCTGGGGACGACGGCCAGGACGAGCAGCGCCGTCCGCAGGGACAGGCGTGGACGCCTGCGGGGGCCCTTCGGCGTCGGGGGCCGCCGATTCGCACGCGCGCGCAGAGCTGACTCCTTGGGGCTGGCGGCCGGCCGGTGAGGGGCGGGCCGTCCGGGCACGGTTTTTTGACGAAGCGATACTAGTCATACCGTGTGATTAGAGTGAAAACCCGTTTGCTGCCTGGGCTGTGCTTGCACACGGAGCGGACACAATGTCATTCATTCGTTGACCGTCCGTATGCGGAGCAGGCCCTTCCGGACTCGCCCGACACAGTGTCAACGAGACGCGCGGCCGACGGATGGCCGGGGTGTGAAAACTGTGTGACGCCCCGCCGGGACCCGCTCGGCACGCCCGCCGGGTCACCGCCCGGCCCGGATCCGCCCCTCCGGTCGCGTGGCGGCCCGTCCGGCGAGGGGGAGGGCGTGGAGGGCGGCCATCGGACCAATTTGTCAGGTTCTCTGAGGACTCGCGTACCACGGTCGGCCTACCCGGCACACGGCCGCGGACGCCCTCCGTGGGAGCCGCCGTTCCGATGACGTACCGGGAGTCGCCGAACGTGACGGGCGGGACACCCTCCACGGTGGCGGCCGGTCGTCGCGAAGTCCGTACGGCTCTGGAGCTGCGAACACGCTCGGTGGGCGGATACTGGAGGAGTGGGACGGATCGGACCGGGCGTCGCCGACAGGCCGCCGGAACGGTCCGACCACGGGCAACGGCCTCCAGGTCCCCGGGACCGCGCCGCCGGTGCAGGTCTCGGCGGGCGCCAGGAGCGCCGACGCAACGAGAGAGAGAAGCCGTGATGAGTTACTTCGGCCGTGGAGGAGACAGAGGCGGTGGTTACGGCCGTGACCGTGACCGTGGTCGTGGGCGTGATCGTGATCGTGGCCGCAACCGTCGTGGAAACCACCGTCGCCGTTTCGGCATGTGGTGACGGTGATTTCGGCTAGGACTGCGCACAACAGTCCCGACTAGCGCCATCACAGGGGCCGGC
>NZ_JBHVEU010000232.1:0-14298 GCF_042802075.1 Kitasatospora sp. NPDC057518 | reverse complement strand
CTGTGGGAGCAGGTCACCGGGGCCCGCCGTTCTCGCCCGGGTGCGCGGGGCTACTGCTTGCGCAGCTCCCGGACCGCCGCGTCCAGCCGCTGCCCGAAGTCGGCGTCGGCCTTGCGGAAGTTGTCGACCGCCCGCTCCACGATGTCCTCGCGGTCGGCCGAGACCTTGGCGATGAAGCCCGCCAGGTTGGCGACCAGGCGCTGCTTCTCCTCCTCGGAGAACAGCCGGTAGAGGTCGCCGGCCTGCACGAAGTCGTCGTCCTCGGCGTGCGAGGGCGCGACGTGGTTGCCGGTGGGGCCGTCGACGGCGGTCGCGGCCCACAGCGGACGGCCGGTCTGCACCGGGCCGCCGAAGCTGTTCGGCTCGTAGTTCTTCTGCCGGCCGTGGCGGCCGTCGTACAGGTAGCCGTCCCGGCTGTTGGTGCGGGCCTCGGTGGCGTGCGGACGGTTCACCGGCAGGTGGTCGGCGTTGATGCCGACCCGGTAGCGGTGGGCGTCGGCGTACGCGAACAGGCGGCCCTGGAGCATCTTGTCCGGGGACGGGCCGATGCCGGGCACGAAGTGCGCCGGGGAGAAGACCGACTGCTCGACCTCGGCGAAGACGTTGTCGGGGTTGCGGTTGAGCTCCAGCTTCCCGATCTCGATCGGCGGGTAGTCGGCGTGCGGCCAGACCTTGGTCAGGTCGAAGGGGTTGAAGCGGTAGTTCGCCGCGTCGGCCGCCGGCATGATCTGGACCTGCACCGTCCAGCTGGGGAACTCGCCGCGCTCGATCGACTCGCGCAGGTCGCGCTGGTGGCTGTCCGGGTCCTCGCCGGCGAGGGTGTTGGCCTCGGCCTGGGTGAGGTTGCGGATGCCCTGGTCGGTCTTGAAGTGGTACTTGACCCAGAAGTGCTCGCCGGCCTCGTTCTGCCACTGGTAGGTGTGCGAGCCGTAGCCGTTCATGTGCCGGTACGAGGCCGGGATGCCGCGGTCGCCGAACAGCCAGGTCACCTGGTGGGTGGCCTCGGGCGACAGGCCCCAGAAGTCCCAGACGTTGTCCGCCTCCTGCGAGCCGGTGTACGGGTCGCGCTTCTGGGTGTGGATGAAGTCGGGGAACTTGATGGCGTCCTTGATGAAGAACACCGGGGTGTTGTTGCCGACGAGGTCGTAGTTGCCCTCCTCGGTGTAGAACTTCAGCGCGAAGCCGCGCGGGTCGCGCACCGCGTCGGCCGCGCCGAGGTTGCCCGCCACCGTGGAGAAGCGCAGGAACGTCTCGGTCTGCTTGCCGACCTCGGAGAGGAACGCCGCCCGGGTCCAGGGCGTCAGGTCGGCGGTCACGGTGAAGGTGCCGTACGCGCCGGCGCCGCGGGCGTGCACCACGCGCTCCGGGATCCGCTCGCGGTTGAAGTGCGCGAGCTTCTCGAACAGCAGCTGGTCCTGGATGAGCGCCGGGCCCCCGGGGCCCGCCGTCTCGGTGTTCTGGTTGTCGGCGACGGGGGCACCCGCCTCCGTGGTCAGGGTCGGGCGCAGCTCGTCCTGGGTCGTCATGGGAGTGCCTCCGCGGTATCCGGTCGTGATGACACGATCCTAACTTGGACTTTGTCCAAGTCAATACTGGAACCAATCTCGGAGCGTGACCTACTCTGGAGGGCATGAGCGACCTGCTGGAGAGACTGCGCGCGAGAGGCTGGCGGCTGACCTCGCAGCGCCGGGTCGTGGCCGAGGTCCTGGACGGCGAACACGTCCACCTCACCGCGGACGAGGTGCACGCCCGCGCGACGACCCGACTGCCGGAGATCAGCCGCGCCACCGTCTACAACACGCTCGGCGAACTCGTCGCCCTCGGCGAGGTCCTGGAGGTCGCCGCCGACGGCCGCGCCAAGCGCTACGACCCCAACGCCCACCGCGCCCACCAGCACCTGATCTGCTCGGGCTGCGGCGCGATCCGCGACGTCCAACCGCAGGGCGACCCGCTCGCCGCCCTCCCCGCCGCCGAGCGCTTCGGCTTCACCGTCACCGCCGCCGAGGTCACCTACCGCGGCCTGTGCCCGAACTGCCGCCCCTAGCCCGCCGGTTGCCCCCTGCCTCCCGGCTACCCCCAGCCGCCCCGGCCGAACCGCCGCCCCCAGCCGCCCGGTTGCCCCGCTACGCGCTCAACTCCGCGTTCAGCGCGCCCAGCAGCCGCCCGGCCCGCTCCGCCACCTCGGCCGGCCCGGAGTCGATCGCCCGCCGGCACCAGTTCTCCGCCTGCATCGGCTCCCCGCGGCGCAGCGCCAGCAGCGCCAGGCGCAGCGCCGCCCGGCCGTGCCCGGCGTCGGCGGCCCGGGTGTACCAGAGCATCGCCTCGGCCTCGCTGTCCTGCCGGGCCAGCAGCAGCCCCAGGTTGAACGCGGCACTGCGGCTGCCCGCCTCGGCGGCCCGCCGGTACCAGCTCTCGGCGATCTCCAGCGCCCCGCGCTCGGCCGCCCGCACACCCATCCGCACCTGCGCCCGGCGGTGCCCGGCGTCGGCCGCCAGCGCGTACCAGTGCTCGGCCTCGGCGTCCGCGTCCCCGCGCCGGTCCAGCAGCGAGGCCAGCCGGAACGCGCCCTCGGCCGAACCGCCGGCCGCCGCCTGCCGGTAGCGCTCCAGCGCCCCGCCCAGGTTGCCGCGCTGCTCCTGGACGACCGCGAGCTGCAGGGCCGCCTCGCCGTGCCCCTCGGCCGCGGCCCGCGCGTACCACTCCTGGGCCTGCTGCTGCTCGCCGCGCCCGGCGTGCAGCACGCCGAGGTTGAACGCCCCGTCCACGCTGCCGGCCTCGGCCGCCTTGGAGAACCAGGGCTGGGCACCGGACTCGTCGCCGCGCTGCAGCAACACCACGGCCAGCGCGTTGCAGGCCTCCCGGTGCCCCGCGTACGCGGCCCGGCGGTACCACTGCTCGGCCTGCTGCTCGCGGCCGGTGCCGGCGCAGAGCAGGCCGAGGTTGAAGGCGCCGTTCTGGTCGCCCGCGTCCAGCGCGGCCCGGTACCAGCGCTCGGCCGCGGCGGCCTCGCCGCGGCTCGCGTGCAGCGCCCCCAGCGCGTTGGCGGCGTTGCCGTCCCCGGCCTCGGCGGCCTCCTGCCACCACTCGGCGGCGGCCGCCAGGTCCCCGGAGTCGCGCAGCAGGAAGCCCAGCGCGCAGGCCGCGCGCGGCTCCCCGTTCTGCGCGGCCTGCCGGTACCAGCGGGCCGCCTCGTCCAGCAGCGACCGGTCGGCGCGGGCCCGCTCCTCCAGCAGCACGCCCAGGCGCAGCGCGGCGCGGGCGTGGCTGCGGGCGGCGGCGGTGCGGTACCAGGTCTCGGCGGTCTCCTTGTCCCCGGCGGCCTCGCGCATCCGGGCCAGCCGGTAGGAGGCCTCCCGGTGCCCGGCGTCGGCGGAGACCTTGAACCAGCGCTCGGCGCGCACGTCCCGCCGGTGCTCCATCAGGTCGCCCAGGGCGTAGGCGCCCAGCGGGTGGCCGTGGTCGGCGGCGTAGTGCAGCCAGTACTCGGCGGCCTCCTCCTCGCCCTGGTCGCGCAGTTGCAGCCCGAGCGCGTGCGCGGCCGGCGCGCTGCCGGCCACGGCGGCCTGGCGCCACCACTGCCCGGCCTCGGCGCGGTGGCCCTGCTGGTGCAGCAGCACGCCGAGGTTGTTGGCGGCGGCGCGCACCCCGGCGGCCGCGGCGGCGCGCAGGTAGGGCTCGGCGTCCTCCAGTTCGCCGCGGCGCAGCAGCAGGGTGCCGAGCCGGCAGGCGGCGTCCGGGTCGCCGCCGTCGGCGGCCTGCCGGTGGCGGGCCTCCAGCGCGGCGGACTCGCGGGCGGCGAGGGCGGTCTCGAAGCTGGTCGAGTCGAGGCCGGCCGGGTCGATCGCGGCGCCGGCGCCCGGCTCCCCGCCGGGCTGCTCCCCGTACGCGCCGACGGCGGCGGCGAACTGACGGGTCGACACGTGGACGAGGCTGTCGGGCCCGTAGCCCTGGGTCGGGGGGCGCTCGGACAGTCCGCTGGTGCGCTGGGCGGGCAGGGCTCCGGGGTGGTTGGCCGTACGCTCGGCGCTCTCCGCCCAGGCGTCGGTGTCCGCCTCGGCGGCCGCCGAGGACCTGGCGCCTGACTTGCCGATCAGCCTCATGCCGACTCCCGCTCCCCCAGAGTGTCGCGGCATCGTGCCCCGGCGTGCGTCCGGGGGGACTCCCAGGGGAGGCGCCGGACCCGACGGCCGGTCAGCGGCCGCGCACCGTCCCCCATGTGTCCCATCGTCGCATCACCCAGTACCCGCGTACACCTGCCCCGGCCGAATTCCGGCGGGGCCGACCCGAAGCCGACGAAATTGCTTCGGCGCTTTGTCGATTTCCCGACACGTCAACCCCACAAACCCCGTTGCCGTCCTCCTTGGCGACGGTCGATAGTACCGGAGCGGTTCCCGCCGCTTCCGGACGAGAACGGCCCGGGAGCGGCGCGGGAAACACCAGAGGCCCGGAGGAAGAATCCTCCGGGCCTCTGGCCTTTGTAGCGGGGACAGGATTTGAACCTGCGACCTCTGGGTTATGAGCCCAGCGAGCTACCGAGCTGCTCCACCCCGCGTCGGTGGTTAAACCATAGCACGGGCGCGGGGTGGAACGGAAAACGGTTACCGCAGCTCAGCGGCCGCCTCCGCGGACTACGGCTGCGGGCTGGGCGATCCGCCGCCGGTGGCGCCCGGGGCGGGAGTGCCGGCCGGGGCCGGCGCCGGGCTGCCGCCGCGGGCCGCCTCCGCGGCCTTCAGGGCGTCGCCGAGCGCCTTCTGGGCGTTGCCGTAGGCCACCCAGTCGCCGTTCTTGAACGCGGTCTGGCTGTCGCCGTACGCCTTCTCCGCGTCCGAGAGCGCCTTCTGGAGCTCCGGCGAGATCGTCCCGCCCGGCGCCGGCGTCGCCGGTGCCGTCGGGGTGGTGGTCGGAGCGGTCCCGGTGCCCGGCGTGGACGGCACGATCGGGGTGGTCGACGGGGGCGCCCCGCCGAACACCTTCTTCAGCGCGGCCTCCAGGGTGTCCTCGAACGCCACGTTGTCGTCCCCGTACACCGCCAGGACCTTCTGCATCGTCGGGTACTTGGCACCGCGACCGCGCACGTACACCGGCTCGATGTTGAGCAGCCCGCCGCCGACCGGCAGGGTCAGCAGGTTGCCGTACTCCAGCTCGGCGTCCCCGCCGCTCTTCAGGGCGAAGATCTGGTTGGCCACCTCCTGGCGGGAGTTGAACTTCGACTGCACCAGGCCGGGGCCGGGGGCGCCGCTCTCGCCCGTCATCTTCAGGATGCGGATCTTCCCGTAGTCGTCCCCCGGGTCCGCGTTGACGGCCATGAAGGCCGCCAGGTTGGGCCGCTGGTTGGGCACGAAGGTGCTGGTGAGCGAGAAGTTCGCGGTGTTGGTGTCCGGCATCCGCACCGTCACGTAGTACGGCGGCTGGACCTGCTTGGTGTCGCTGCTCGGGTCCACCGGGACCTGCCAGATGTCACTGCCGTTGAAGAAGGAGTTGGCGTCGGTGACGTGGTACTGGCCGAGCAGGTCGCGCTGCACCTTGAACATGTCCTGCGGGTAGCGCAGGTGCGGCAGCAGCGTCTGCGGGATGTCCGCCTTCGGCTCGACGGTGCCCGGGAAGGCCTTCATCCAGGTCTTCAGGACCGGGTCCTTGTCGTCCCACTGGTAGAGCTTCACCTCGCCGGTGTAGGCGTCCACCGTGGCCTTGACCGAGTTGCGGATGTAGTTGACCTGGTTGGCGGCGGTCAGCAGCTCACCGCGCTGGTTGGTCAGCGAGTCCTTGGTGGCGGCGCCCAGCGTCGTCTTCGAGGAGAACGGGAAGCCGTCCGAGGTGGTGTAGCCGTCCAGCACCCAGACCACGCGGCCGTCCTGCACCACCGGGTACGGGTCGGCGTCGATCGACAGCCACGGCGCGACCTTCTCCACCCGCTCCTTCGGCGTGCGGTTGTAGATGACCTTGGCGCCGTCGGTGATGGCCCCCGCGTAGAGGATCTGCGGCTCCGTGAAGCGCACCGCGTACGCGGCCCGGGTCAGCGGGTTGTCCAGCGAGACGCCGCTGCCGCCGGAGTAGGTGTACTCGGCGTTCTGGCCGGTCTTGGGATCGGTGTAGTCGATCTCCTTGTTGGCGCCGCCGACGATCGAGTACGTGGTGGTCTTCTCGCCGTAGTAGATCCGCTGCTGGTAGTCGCCCAGCGTGCCGGTGGCCGGCAGGCCCGACTCGGTGAACACCGGCTGGCCCTTGTCGTCGACCTGGTTGCCCTTGGCGACCACCGCGCCGTAGCCGTGGGTGTACTTGAAGTGGTCGTTGATCCAGTTGCGCTGCACGCCGTTGAGGTCGAGCTCACGCAGGCCGATCACGCTGTCCTGCTTGTCCTGCCCGGTGCCGTAGCGGTCCACGTCCAGCGTGTTCGGGAAGGCGTAGTAGTTGCGCTGCTGCTCCAGCGACTGGAACGCCGGCGAGACGACGTTCGGGTCCAGCAGCCGGATGTCCGCGATGGTCTGCGCGTCCGGCTTGAGCGCGTCGGCGTTGGTCGTGCCCTGCGGGGTGTACTGGGTGGTCTGCGCGTCCGCGATCCCGTACGCCTGGCGGGTGGCGTCGATGTTCTTCTGGATGTACGGCGTCTCCTTGGCCTGCTCGTTCGGCTTGACCTGGAACTGCTGCACGATCGCCGGGTACAGCCCGCCGATCAGCACCGCCGACAGCACCATCAGCCCCAGGCCGATCAGGGCCGGGGCCCAGGTGCGGCGGATCGGGGTCAGGAAGAACAGCACCGCGCAGATGATCGCGACGAAGAACAGGATGGTCTTGGCCGGCAGGAACGCGTTGGCATCCACGTAGCGCAGACCCGTCCAGCCCGAGACGCCCTTGTACGAGCCGGTCTTCACCGCCAGCGCGTACCGGTCCAGCCAGTACGCGACGGCCTTCAGCAGCACGAACACGCCCAGCAGCACCGCCAGGTGCCCCTGCGCGCCCGCGCTCGCCCGGCGCCCCGGGCCCTGCAGCCGCAGCCCGCCGTACAGGTAGTGCACCAGCGCCGAGGTCAGCAGCGAGACGATCACCGCGCTGAACGCGAAGCCCAGCACGAACTCGTAGAACGGCAGGTCGAAGGCGTAGAACGAGACGTCCATGCCGAACTGCGAGTCCTTCTCACCGAAGGAGGTCGAGTTCGTCCACATCAGCCAGGTCCGCCACTGGCCCGAGGCCGCGGCGCCGGCCACCAGGCCGATCACCAGCGAGACCCCGATCAGCGCCCAGCGCTTGAACGGCGCCAGGCCCGACCGGTAGCGGTCCAGGCTCTGCTGCTCCACCGACATCGCCGACAGCGGCGGCCGCAGCCGGTGCGCCAGCCAGATGTTGAAGCCGACGATCACCGCCATCAGCAGGCCGAACACCCCGAACAGGCCGATCTTCGTCCACAGCTGGGTGGTGAACACCGAGGAGAAGTGGACCGACCTGAACCACAGCCAGTCCGTCCAGAAGCCCGCGAACATGACGAACAGCAGGAAGAGCACCGCGAGCACGCCCAGGGTCAGCAGGGCCACCCGCGCCCGCCGGGAGGGCGGGCCTACCCTGCGCCGGAAACCCGGCCCTGAGCGTTCGGGCATCTGGAAGACCACGGTGGCACCTCGGCTGTGTCGTCTGAATGGGGTCGGTCGTCAGAGCAACTTAACCAGGCTTTGGCCGAGTTCCCACCGTTAGCAGACGGTTACGACGACCGCCCGCCGCCGGCCGTCCCCGCCACGGCTCCCCCGGCCCTCCCGACGGCCCGCGACAACCCCCGCGACGACCCCCGACCGCCCCCGGCGGCCTTCCGGCGAGCGCGCCCCGCCCGGCGTGTGAGGATTGAGGCATGTCCGACGCGTCTGATCTGAACAACTCCCCCGACGACGTCTCCAAGCTCCCGGCCGCCACCCCGCTGACCCGGGCCGCGCTGGAGATCGACGAGTACGCCTCCACCCTCGGCTGGGACCTCCCGGCCCGGCTGTTCGCCCTGGTGGACAGCGCCGCCCTGCGCAAGGCCAACCCGAAGATCGCCAAGCAGCTCGGCCTCGCCGACGGCGACGAGCCCGGCCTGACCCCGATCGAGCAGGACGAGCTGCCGGCCGGCATGGAGCTCGACAAGTTCCTCGGCACCATCGCCTGGCCCGACTCCGTGGCCGGCTGCGCCCTGGTCGTCGAGCGCCTCATGCTGCCCCCGGGCGCCGAGCAGTCCCGCCCGCGCGGCGCCTCCGACGCCCAGCTCGCCGAGTGGGTGGCCAACCACCCCAAGCGCGAGGAGGTGCGGATCACCGCCGCGGTGCTCCGCGGCGGCAAGAAGGAGATCGCGCTGCGGCTGCGCTCCAAGGACGTCGCCCGCGAGGTGCTGACCGGCCCCGACCTGGTGCCCGGCCTGACCGACGCGCTGCTGGCGACCTTCGCCTGACGCCTTCCCGCCGACGTTCCCGGGCGGCCGCCCCGGCGGCTGCCCGGCAGGCCCCGTGCCGACGGCCCGACCGCTGCCCGGCGGCTACCCGGTGACTACCCGGCCGCTGCTCGCCGACTGCCCGGCGACTGCCCGGCCGCTACTTGGCGGCGCAGGACGGCAGCGCGGAGGTCTGCCCCGAGCGGACCTGCTCCAGCGACTTCAGCGCGCTGTCCAGCGTGTCCGTCTTGATCAGGGTCAGCCCGGACGGGACGTTCTTGGTCGCCTCGGCGCAGTTCGAGGACGGGGTGAAGAAGTACTCGGCCCCGGCGTCCCGGGCGGCGATCAGCTTCATCGAGATGCCGCCGATCGGCCCGACCTTGCCGTCGTCGTCGATGGTCCCGGTGCCGGCCACGAACTTGCCGCCGGTGAGGTCGCCGCCCGGGGTGAGCTTGTCGATGATGCCGAGCGAGAACATCAGCCCGGCGCTCGGGCCGCCGACGTCCTGCAGCCCGATGTCGATCTGGAACGGGTAGGTGTGCCGGATCCCGGTGCCGATGCCCACCACCGCGAGCTCCGCCCGCTCGGCGGGGGCCTTCGGGTCGAGGTCCTTGGCCCGGACGGTCGGGACGGTGACGTCGGTCTTCCCGCCCGCCGTGGCGACGCCGTTCGCGTCCTTGACCCGCGGCACGACGGTGAAGACCGCCGACTCTCCCGGCTTGTGCTTGGTGACCGCCGCGACCACCTGCTCGACCGAGCCGGCCGGGACGCCGTCCACGGCCACGATCTGGTCGCCCGCGTGCAGCCGGCCCTCGGCCGGGGCGCCCGCGGTGACCGACTTCACGATCAGCTCGCTGCCGACCGGCACGCCCAGCTGCTTGAGCGCCGCGGTGCGGGCGCTGTCCTCGGAGGAGGCGAACTCCTCGGCGTTCTGCTTCTTGGCGTCCGCGTCCGACTGCCCCTTGGGGTAGACGTTGTCGTGCGGCACCACCAGCACGTCGTCCCGCAGCCAGCCGACCACCGCGTTGACCAGGCTGGGCTCGTACTTGGCCCCGGTGACCTGGACGGTGGTCATGTTGAGGTGCCCGGTCGTCGGGTACGACTCGTGCCCGCTGATGCTGATCACCGGCTTGCCGCCCTGGTTGCCGAGCGTGTTGTACGTCGGCCCCGGGCTCATCTCCGTGTACGGCACCTTCATCAGCACCGAGACGCAGAGCAGCGCTATGAGCAGCAGGGTGGCAGCGAGCATCGTCGCGGAGCGGCGTGGCATGCCTCGACAGTACGGGACGTGCCTGAAGCGGCGCCCGCCGGGCTACCGGCCGGAGCCCTCACCCGGGGCGGCGGCGCCCGCGGTGGTGCGTTCCATCGCGGCCATGAAGCGCCGGTGTTCGGCGAGTGAGGCCGGATCGCCGGTGGCCCGCGGGGCCCGCTGGGCCCACCCCGCCCAGAGGGCGGCGACCAGGACGGCGACAACCGGAATGATCAACCAGGCGAGCACACCCATACCAGCACTCCCAGCTCGTCGTGTCTATGAGCAGATTAACCACTCCGGCGGACAACGCGGCCGGCGCCGTCCGGGTTACGGGACGGCCGATCGGCTCACTTCCAGGGAGTATCCGGAGCGCCGGCACGGACCCGTTGGAGTGAGACCGCGGCGCGCCTGACCCGACGGACGCGCGAGGTGTGCCGTTCGGTTCCGACCGGCTCGGTGCCCCCGCGTCCGGTTCCGTGCCGTCCGGTCCGGTCCGGTCCGGTCCGGTTCCGTCGGGTCCGGGCCGGCCTCAGCAGTCGCCGGCGCCGACCCACTCCTCCGCGCCGTCGGAGAAGACCTGGTGCTTCCAGATCGGCACCTCGTGCTTGAGGTCGTCGATCAGCCGGCGGGCGGCCGCGAAGGCCTCGCCGCGGTGGGCGCAGGAGACGGCGACGATCACGGCCTTGTCGGTGATCTCCAGCCGGCCCACCCGGTGGACCGCGGCCAGCGCCCGGACCGGGAAGTCCGCGGCCACCTTCTCGGCGACCCGGCGCAGCTCCTGCTCGGCGGTGGGGTGGCAGCTGTACTCCAGCGCGGAGACCGACTTGCCGCCGTCGTGGTCCCGGACCGTCCCGACGAAGACGGTGGTGCCGCCGGCCGCGTCGTCGCCGACCGCCTCGTACACCTCGTCCAGCGAGAGCGGGGTGTCGCGGATGGCGAGCAGGCGGATGGGGTCGTGGTTGTCGGACATGACCCCATGATTCCCCATCCGGGACGCTCCGGGGCAAGTGCTTTCCGCACCGCGGTTCCGGAATTTCGCATCGTGAGAAATCGAGGGAGAGCGCCGCCCGCCGGCCGGGCCCCGCCGTCCGGCACCGGCCGATCGGAACCGGCACTCAGGACCGGCCGTTCAGGACCGGCCGCTCAGAACCGCCGCCGCTTGCGGGCCCGGCGCACCAGCGCCGCCGTACCGACCAGCGCCACCGTCGCCCCGGCCGCCCCCAGGCTGGTCGCCGCCTCCTTGCCGCCCAGCCGGCGCCCGGCCACCGCGTGCTTGCCGGACACCTGCTCCAGCAGCTCGGCCAGCACCTGCTCGTTGGTGTGCGCCGGGCGCCAGCCCGCCTCGTGCAGCCGGCTGCCGGACACCACCCACGGGTACATCGTGTACGCCAGGTCCCCGGCCGGGGCCGGGGTCAGGCCCAGCCGGTGCAGCCGCGCGGCCGTACCGAGCGCCAGCGAGGCCGGCAGCTCCATCCGCCGGATCCCGGACAGCCGCTCCACGTCCTCCTGCTCCAGCCAGCCGTCGCAGCCGACCGTCACCTCGCCCTCGACCAGGCCCAGCGCCGCGTACTCCAGCGCCGCCGCCAGGTCGTCCACGTGGCAGAACTGCCAGCACGGCCGGGAGCCGGCCACCACCAGCAGCCGGGGCGCCTCGAAGTGCCGGGTCAGCACGGTGTCCACGCCGGGGCCCACCACCACGGCCGGGCGCAGCACCGTCACCTGCAGGCCCGGGTGGGCGCGCGGCGCCCGGCGGGCCAGCCGCTCGATCTCCAGCAGGTCCCCGACCAGCGAGGCCTCCTCGGTGGCCCGCAGCTCGGAGTCCTCGGCCAGCGGCACCTCGTTGTCGGCCAGCGCGCCGTAGACCATCGCCGAGGTGCACAGCACCACGCGGTGCACCCCGGCCGCCGCGGCCGCGGTCAGCACCGTCTGGGCGCCGCGCACGTTGTAGGCGCTGCGGGCCCGGGCGTCCGACTCCATGCCGAAGTCCATCGCCAGGTGCACCACCACGTCGACCCCGGCCAGCCGCTCGGCCACCGCCGGGTCACGCACGTCGAGGACCCGCCACTGCACGCCCGGCACGTCGCCGCGCCGGTCGTCCACCGCGAGGACCTTCCGCACGTGCGGCGAGGCCACCAGCCGGGCGGCGACCCGCTCGCCCAGCACCCCCGCGGCGCCCGTGACCGCCACGGTCAGCGGCCGTCCGCCGTAGGCTGGAGGCGGCGACGCCGTGGTGTCCGACGCGTCCTCTCCTCCGGTCTCTCCTCCGGTCAGCCCAGAGCGAACGTCCGAGGGCGGGGAACTCACCGGCCATCCTCCACGGTTAGCTTTATGTGCGTACGGACGTGTGTCACGTACGTCCATCCTGCCCGAGGCGAAGGCCCGGTGGTGCACCCGGCGCGGGCCTGCCGCGCGGGAGCCGCCCCGAGTCCCCCACTCCGCCGCCGCCCCGGGCGCAGACTTTCCCGCCACACCCGCATGACGGCCGACCGGATCGAGGACCCCGTGAGCGACCTTCCCTTCGGATTCGGCGTTCCGCCAGAGGAGCCCGAGGACGGCAAGGCCAAGCCCGACGACGCGCAGAAGAAGAAGGACCAGGAGCAGTCCGACAGCGGCCCGCAGCCGTTCGGCTTCGGGAGCGGCAACCCCTTCGGCGCGCTCTTCGGCATGCCCGGCGCCCCGGGCGGCCCCGGCGGCGCCGGTGCCGACAACCCCTTCGCCGCGATGTTCGGCGGCATGAACCCGGGCGACCTCGGCGCCGCCTTCCAGCAGCTCGGCCAGATGCTCTCCTTCGAGGGCGGCCCGGTGAACTGGGACCTCGCCACGAACATCGCCCGCCAGACCGTGGTCGCCGAGCCCGCCGAGGGCAAGAGCAAGGACCGCTCGGTCAGCGCGGCCGAGCGCTCCGCCGTCGCCGAGGCCGTCCGCCTGGCCGACCTGTGGCTCGACGGCTCCACCGAGTTCCCCTCCGGCGCCGGCACCGCCGTCGCCTGGAGCCGCGCCGAGTGGATCGAGGCCACCCTCCCGGTCTGGAAGGACCTGGTGGACCCGGTCGCCGAGCGGGTCGGCAACGCCATGGGCGGCGTCCTGCCCGAGGAGATGCAGGCCATGGCCGGCCCGCTGATGGGCGTGATGCGCTCGATGGGCGGCGCCATGTTCGGCACCCAGATCGGCCAGGCGCTCGGCGCGCTCGCCGGCGAGGTGGTCGGCTCCGCCGACATCGGCCTGCCGCTCGCCCCGGCCGGCAAGGCCGCGCTGCTGCCGCAGAACGTCGCCGAGTTCGGCGAGGGCCTGAGCGTGCCCGCCGACGAGGTCCGGCTCTACCTCGCCCTGCGCGAGGCCGCCCACCAGCGGCTCTTCGCCCACGTGCCGTGGCTGCGGGCCCACCTGCTGGGCGCCGTCGAGGCCTACGCGCGCGGCATCAAGGTCGACACCTCCCGGATGGAGGAGCTGGTCGGCCAGCTCGACCCCACCAACCCGGAGGCGCTCCAGGAGGCACTGGCCGGCGGCCTGCTCCAGCCCGAGGACACCCCCGAGCAGAAGGCCGCGCTCGCCCGCCTGGAGACGGCGCTCGCGCTGGTCGAGGGCTGGGTCGACGCCGTCGTGCACGCCGCCGCCGAGCCGCACCTGCCGCAGTCCGGCGCGCTGCGCGAGACCGTCCGCCGCCGCCGCGCGGCCGGCGGGCCCGCCGAGCAGACCTTCGCCACCCTGGTCGGCCTGGAGCTGCGCCCGCGCCGGCTGCGCGACGCCTCCCGGCTCTGGGCACTGCTCGCCGACGCCCGCGGCATCGAGGGCCGCGACGCGCTCTGGGAGCACCCGGACATGCTGCCCACCGCCGCCGACCTGGACGACCCGGACGCCTTCGTCCACCGGGGCTCCGCCGACGACCTGGAGGGCGGCATCGACTTCGACGCGCTCGACAAGCTGCTCGGCGAGGCCGCGGCCGGCAAGCCCGACCTCACCAAGAAGGACGAGCAGCCGAAGACCGACGAGGACGGCACCGACGGGAAGGGCGAGCCCACCGCATGACGGCCACCGAGACGCCCGCCACCGAGACCTCCTCCGGCCTGCACGCGGACGCCGTCCGCGCGCTGGGCGGGTGGCGGCCCGCCGACCAGGACCAGGAGCGGCTGCGGCTCGACTACCTGGAGCACCTCGCCGCGCGGCCCGACGGCCTGTACCGCTCCTGCCTGCCCGCGCACATCACCGCGAGCGCGGCGGTCGTCGACCCGGCCGCCGGGCGGGTGCTGCTGACCCTGCACCCCAAGGTCGGCATGTGGCTCCAGATGGGCGGGCACTGCGAGCCCGGCGACCGCGACCTCGCCTCGGCCGCGCTGCGCGAGGCCGTCGAGGAGTCCGGCATCCCCGACCTGGTGCTGCTGGAGAGCGGCGGCACCCCGGTGCCGGCCAAGCTGGACCGGCACCTGGTGCGCTGCGCCGGCAAGGACCGGCCGGAGAACACCCACCTGGACGTCCAGTACATCGCGCTGGCCCCGGCCGGCGCCCAGGCGCTGATCAGCGAGGAGTCGCTGGACCTGCGCTGGTTCGACTACGACCGGCTGCCGGAGCTCACCGACCACTCGGTGCGCGACCTGGTGGCCCGGGCACGGCAGCTGACCGGCTGAGGTGCGACACCGGAAGGGGGCGCGGGCCACATCGGCCC